>CAZKQE010000031.1:0-13688 GCA_964554725.1 uncultured bacterium | reverse complement strand
GGCGGCCCGCGCCGGTGCAGGTCGGACCGCGGGTGGGCCGCAACGACCCGTGCCCGTGCGGCAGCGGGAAGAAGTACAAGAAGTGCCACATGCTGATCGACCAGGGTGTGGGGAGCGGCGCATGAGCGAGGGACGGCGGGTGGACCCGGTGCAGCGGCTGTTCGGGCTGCTGGCGGAGCACTTCGAGGCGTGGCTCGACGGCGACGAGCTGGCGCTCGACTCGCTCGGCCGGGCGATCGAGGAGAGCGGCCTCGACGAGGAGCAGCTCGAGGCGGCGCTGCTGGCGCTGCGCAGCCTCGCCGGCGGGTTCGCCGGCGGCGCGGTCGCCAGCCTCGAGGAGGCGCCCGGCCAGCGCGCCGAGCGGGTCCCGAGCCGCGAGGAACGCGACTCGCTGAGCCCCGAGGCCTGGGGCTTCCTGCTCGGGCTGCGCCAGCGCGGCAGCCTCGACCCGAGCCAGTTCGAGCAGGTGCTGGACCGGCTGACGGCGAGCGGCGTGCGGCCGATCGGCGTCGAGCTGGCACGCGAGGTGGCGGTGCGGGTGGCGCTGCGCGGCCCCGGCCGCGAGGAATCCACCGAATACGGAGCGGGCGATGGCGAGCTCACGCACTGACCGCGGCGCCCGGCGCGCGCCCACCCGGAAGGCCCCGGCGAGACCCGCGGCCGGCGCCGCCGCCGCGGCGGCGAAGGCCGGCGCGAAGCCGCGCGTCGGCGGGAAGCGGGCGGCGGCGAAGCCGGCGACGAAGCGCGCCGCGGCCGTGAAGGACGCCGCGGCCGCCGCGGCGGCGAAGGTCCCGGCGAAACGGGCGGCGGGGGCGAAGGCGGCCCCGCGCGCGAAGGCGCCGGCGGGGGACGGCCCCGCGCGCTCGCTCGTCATCGTCGAGTCGCCGACCAAGTCGCGCACGCTGACGAAGTTCCTCGGCCGCGGCTTCTCGGTGCTGGCCTCGAACGGGCACATCATGGACCTGCCGAAGAGCACGCTCGGCGTGGACCTCGAGAACGACTTCGAGCCCGAGTACGTGCCGATCCGCGGCAAGGCGAACGCGCTGGCGAAGATCCGCGAGGCGGCGAAGAAGGCCGACCGCATCTTCCTCGCGCCCGACCCCGACCGCGAGGGGGAGGCGATCGCCTGGCACCTGGCCGGCGCCCTGAAGAGCGCGAAGCGGCCGATCCTGCGCCTCACGTTCAACGAGATCACCGAGCGGGCGGTCCGCCAGGCGCTCGACCACCCGCGCGACCTCGACATGAACCTGGTGAACGCGCAGCAGGCCCGGCGCGTCCTCGACCGGCTCGTGGGCTACAAGGTGAGCCCGTTCGTCTGGCGCACCGTGCGCTACGGCCTCTCGGCCGGTCGGGTGCAGAGCGTCGCGCTGCGGCTCATCTGCGAGCGCGAGGAGTCGATCCGCCAGTTCGTCCCGGTCGAGTACTGGACGATCGAGGCCGACTACGTGACGCCGGAGGGCGGTCGCTTCACCGCGCGGCTGGTCCGCGTCGGCGACGAGGAGCTCGAGTCCGGCCAGTTGCGGGGCGACGGCGTCGAGGCGCGGGCGCGGTCGCTCGCCGACGAGCTGCTGCGCGCCCGCGCGAGCGTCACGGCGGTGGAGAGCGCGCCGCGGCTGGTGAACCCCAAGGCGCCGTTCATCACCAGCACGCTGCAGCAGACCGCCTTCAACCGCCTCGGCTACACCGCGAAGCGGACGATGGCGCTCGCCCAGCAGCTCTACGAGGGCGTCGCGCTGGG
This sequence comes from uncultured bacterium, assembly GCA_964554725.1. Classification (GTDB taxonomy): domain Bacteria; phylum Eisenbacteria; class RBG-16-71-46; order RBG-16-71-46; family RBG-16-71-46; genus WS-11. The sequence goes on along the minus strand of CAZKQE010000031.1, from coordinate 11,950 downwards.
GCCCGAGGGCAGCGTCGGCCTCATCACCTACATGCGCACCGACGCGCCGCGGCTCGCGGGCGAGGCGATCGACGAGATCCGCGAGTGGCTGGCGGCGCAGCTCGGGCCCGACTACGTGCCCGAGTCGCCGCGCCAGTTCAAGAGCAAGAAGGGCGCGCAGGAGGCCCACGAGGCGATCCGCCCGACCTCGGTGGCGCGCTCGCCCGAGTCGCTGCGCGGCTTCCTCACCGACGAGCAGTTCAAGCTCTACGACCTCATCTGGAAGCGCGCGGTCGCCTCGCAGGCCTCCTCGGCGGAGTACCTGCAGACCACGCTCGAGGTCGAGGCCGGCCGCCTGGGGCTGCGGGCGAGCGGCCGCGTGCTCAAGTTCCCCGGCTTCCAGAAGCTCTACGGCATCGACGAGGAGGACGACAGCACCGAGTCCCAGCTGCCCGAGGTGGCGTCCGGCACGGCGCTCGCCCTGGCCCCCGAGCGACCGGCGCCGCCCCCGGCCGAGGGCGCCGCCCCCGGCGGGCCGGTGCCGCCGGTGCGCCCCGACCAGCACTTCACCCAGCCGCCGCCGCGCTACACCGAGGCGTCGCTGGTGCGCGCGCTCGAAGAGGAGAACATCGGCCGGCCCAGCACCTACGCGACGATCGTCAGCACGATCGTGGACCGGCAATACGTCACCCGCGACAAGGGGAGGCTGGCCCCGACCGACCTCGGCGAGGCGGTGAACCGGCTCCTCACCTCGACCTTCCCGGACGTCTTCCAGGTGGAGTTCACCGCCCGCATGGAGGAGGAGCTGGACGAGATCGAGGAGGGCAAGCAGGAGTGGCACCACGTCGTGCACGACTTCTGGGGCCCGTTCAGCAAGGACCTGGCGCAGGCCGAGAAGTCGAGCGGCAAGCACCGGGCGAAGGTCGAGGAGACCACCGACATCCCGTGCTCGAACTGCGGCAAGCTGCTGGTGAAGAAGTTCGGCCGCCGGGGACCGTTCCTCGCCTGCCCCGGCTACCCGGAATGCAAGTTCACGCGTCCGGTGGACGACGCCGAGCTGCCGACCCCGGTCGAGGGGACCTGCGACCTGTGCGGGGCGTCGCTGGTCTCGCGCAACGGGCCCTACGGGCGCTTCATCTCGTGCTCGCGGCGCCCGGACTGCAAGTTCACGAAGCCGGTGACGCTGGGGATCAAGTGCCCGGACTGCGGCACCGGCGAGATCGCCGCCCGCCGCACGCGGCGCGGCAAGACGTTCTACGGCTGCACCCGCTACCCGGAGTGCACCTTCGCCGCCTGGGACAAGCCGCGCGAGGTGCCGTGTCCCACCTGCGCCGCGCCGTTCCTGGTCGAGAAGGAGACGCGCAAGGCGGGTCTGGTCCTCCGCTGTCTCAAGTGCAAGGGGCAGTTCGCGCCGGAAACGGTCGGTGCGTGACGCGCTCGAGCGGTTCCTGACCGAGCTCGCGGCACAGCGCCGCGCCTCGCCGCACACCGTCGCCGCCTATCGGCGCGACATCGCCCGCGCGCTCGACCTGGCCGCGGGTCCGGACGCGCCGGGCGGACCGGTCGCCCCGGCGGCGTGGACGCGCGAGCTGCTCGAGCGGGCGCTGCGCGACCTCTACCGCACGCGGCACTCGGCCGCGAGCGCCGCCCGCGCGCTCGCCGCGTGGCGCAGCTTCTCCCGCTTCTGCGTCCGGCGCGGCGTGCTGGCGGCGGACCCGGCGCGGACGCTCGCCTTCCCGCGGCTCGCCCGTCGGCTGCCGCGCACGCTGCCGCGACTCGACCTGGCGCGGGCGCTCGACCGCCTCGCGGGGGACGACGACGCCAGCCTGCGCGACCGCGCCCTGCTCGAGCTGGCCTACTCGGCCGGCCTGCGCCTCTCGGAGCTGGTCGGCCTCGACCGCCGGGATGTGGACCGCGCGGCCGGCCTGGTGCGCGTCCGCGGGAAGGGCCGTCGCGAGCGCATCGTTCCGGCGGGGGGGGGGGCGCTGGCGGCGCTCGACCGCCATCTCGCCCGCCTCGGGGAGGCGGACGCCGGGACGCCGGTCTTCGTGAACCGCGACGGCGGGCGGCTGTCGGGCCGCACGGTGCAGCGCGTCGTGCGCCGCCGGCTCGCCGACGTCGCGGGCGGGATCGGCGTGACGCCGCACGCGCTCCGGCACTCGTTCGCCAGCCACCTGCTCGACAACGGGGCCGACCTGCGGGCGATCCAGGAGCTGCTCGGGCACCGCTCGCTCACCAGCACCCAGGTCTACACCCACGTCTCGGGGAGCCGGCTGCGCAAGGCCTACCGGCAGGCGCACCCGCGGGCGTGAGCGCGCTCGCGGCGCTGCGACGGCGGGCGCGGCGTCTGGCGCCGGTGCTCCCGCTGCTGGTGCTCGCGGCCTGCGCGAAGCGCGGCCCGCCGACCGGCGGCCCGCCCGACCTCGAGCCGCCCCGGCTGGTGGCCGCGAGCCCCGATTCGGGCGCGGCGGGCGTCGCGCGGGACGCCGTGATCTCGCTCACCTTCAGCGAGGGGATGGACCCGCGCACGACCGGCGAGGCGGTCTCGATCGCGCCGCGCGTGGACATCCGCCAGCGGCGCTGGAGCGGCCGCACGCTCACGGTGGCGCTCGCCGAGACCCTGCTCGCCGACCGGACCTACACGGTGTTCCTGGGCGGCGGCGCGCGCGACCGGCACGGGAACGCGCTGGAGGGGGGCGCCACGATCGTCTTCAGCACGGCGGACTCGCTGCCGCCGGGCGAGCTCGACGGCCGGCTCGACGCGCGCGGGTTCCCGGCGGTCGGCACCTATCTCTGGTGCTACGACGCGGCGGACGGGCGCGAGCCCGACAGCACCGCCCGCGACTTCGACGCGGTGGCGCTCGCCGACCGCGACGGGGGATTCCGGGTGGTCGGGCTGCCGGTGCCGGGCCGCTACCGCCTGTGGGTGTTCGCCGACCTCAACGGCAACCGTTCGTTCGAGCCGCAGAGCGACATCCTGGCCGCGGTGGACACGGTGTTCTCGCTCACCGCCGAGGCGCCGGACGCGCGCGGGCTCGCGGTCGCGGTGGTGAATCCGCGCGCGCCGGGGCGCGTGCGGGGCACTGTGCTAGACTCGCTCCGCATCGAGCGCGGCACGCTCGCGGTGGTCGCGGTGTCGGAGGCGGACAGCACCCGGCAGGTGACGGGTCCGGTGACGCCCGAGCGCGGCTACGAGCTGTCGCTGCCGGCGGGCGCGTGGTGGCTGCGGGCGTGGCGCGACCTCGACCGCAGCCGTTCGTGGCAGCGCGACCGCGAGCCCGCCAGCCCGGCGCGCCGCGTCGAGGTGACGCCGGCGTCGGAGACGCTCGAGGTGGACCTGGTGCTGGAGCCGGCGCCCGGCGGTGGCTGAGGACCCCATGATCGTCCCGTTCCTCAAGATGCAGGGCGCCGCCAACGACTTCGTGGTCGTGGACCACCGCCGTCCGTTCCTGCCCGCCGACCCCGATGCGCTCGAGGGCCTGATCCGGCGGCTGTGCGACCGCCGCCGGGGCGTGGGCGCGGACGGCGTGCTGCTGCTCGAGCCCGCGGAGGGGCACGATTTCGCCATGCGCTACTTCAACGCCGACGGCCGATCCGCCGAGTTCTGCGGCAACGGCGCCCGCTGTCTCGCCCGCCTCGCGCTCGACCTGGGACTCGGGAGCGACGGCGAGGTGCGGTTCGCGACCGCGGTCGGCGTCCAGCGCGCGCGCCGCGGCGGGGAGGGGCGCGGGATCGAGCTGCGGTTCGGCGTCGTGGACGCGGCCGCGCCGGTCGAGAGCCTCGAGGCGGCCGGGCGCACCTTCGCCGGCCGCCGGGCGCGCACCGGCGTCCCGCACTTCGTCGTGCCGGTGGAGCGCGTGGAGTGGGTGCCGGTCGGGGAGTGGGGATCGGCCCTGCGCCACCACGCGGCGTTCGGCCCCGCCGGGAGCAACGTGGACTTCGTCGCCCGCCTCGCGCCCGGACGGGTGGCGATGCGCACCTACGAGCGGGGGGTCGAGGGCGAGACGCTGGCGTGCGGCAGCGGGGCGATGGCGGCGGCGCTGTGGGCGGTCGCCGAGGGGGACCGCCCGCCGATCGACGTCGTCACCGCGGGCGGGGACGAGCTGCACGTGCGGCTCGACCCGGCGGGCGGTCGCTGGGAGGTGCGGCTCACCGGCCCGGCCGAGCCGGTGTTCCGCGGCGAGTGGATGGAGACGCCCGCGGCGGTCGCGCCCGGGGCGCGCGCCGCCGGCGGCTGAACGGCGGGGCGCACGGTGGACCGTGGGCCGCGCGACGGCCCCGCGCACGGGAGGACGACATGTTCGAAGGGCTGACGGTGGCGATGGTGACCCCGTTCCGCGGCGGCGCCGTGGACCACGAGGCGACCGCGCGTCTCATCGACTTCATGCTCGAGGGCGGGGTGCAGGCGCTGGTGATCTCGGGCTCGACCGGCGAGGCGGCGACCTGCACGGTCGAGGAACGCCGCGCGCTGTGGCGGTTCGCGAAGGAGCGGGTGCGCGGCCGGGTGCCGCTGGTCGCCGGCACCGGGACCAACAACACCGCCGAGAGCATCGCGCTCACGCGCATGGCGGCCGATCTGGGACTCGACGGGGCGATGATCGTCACCCCCTACTACAACAAGCCGACCCCGAAGGGGCAGATCGCCCACTTCACGGCGGTGGCGAAGAGCACCCCGCTGCCGCTGATCCTCTACAACGTGCCGGGCCGCACCGGGACCAACACGATGCCGGAGACGTTCGAGCAGCTCCAGGACCTGCCCAACGTCGCCGCGATCAAGGAGGCGTCGGGCAGCGTGGACCAGGCGAGCGCTGTGCGCGCCCGCTGCCGCTGCACCCTGCTCTCGGGCGACGACTCGCTCACGCTGCCGATGATGGCGGTGGGGGCGGCGGGCGTGATCTCGGTCGCCGGGAACGTGGCCCCGCGCGAGATGCGCGCGTTGTGCGACCACGCCCGGGCCGGCCGCATGGCCGAGGCCGAGGCGGTCCACCGGAGGCTGCTGCCGCTCTTCAAGGCGCTGTTCCTCGAGTCGAACCCGGGCCCGGCCAAGTCCCTGCTGGCGGCCATGCGCCTGATCGAGAACGAGCTGCGGCTGCCGCTGGTGCCGGTCGAGCCGGCCACCGGGCGGGCGGTCCTCGAGGCGGCGCGCGCCAGCGGCCTCGCCCTGCCCGAGACCGCGGCGGCGCGGGCGTGATCCCGATCGTCCTGATCGGCGCCGCCGGCCGCATGGGCCGGGCGGTCGCCGACGCCCTGGCCGGCGCGGGCGACCTCGCCCTCAAGGCGCGCATCGAACGCCCCGAGGTCGCAGCGCCGGCGGACGGCGGGGCCCCGTGGGGCCACGACCCGGCGGCGATCGTGGCGAAGGGGGACGTGGTGGTCGAGTTCAGCAGCCCCGAGGGGGCGGCCGCGGCGGCGGCGCTGTGCGCGGCGCGCGGGGCGGCGCTGGTCTCGGGCACCACCGGTCTCGGCGGGGCCGAGGAGCACGCCCTGCGGGTCGCGGCCCGCGAGGTCGCGGTGGTGCGGGCGGCGAACTTCAGCCTCGGCGTGCTGGCGCTGCGGCGGGCGCTGGGCGCCGCGCTCGCGGCGCTGCCGCGGAGCTGGGACGTCGAGATCGTCGAGCGCCACCATCGCCACAAGCAGGACGCGCCGTCGGGGACCGCTCTCGCCCTCGCGCGCGACGCGGCGCAGGCCCGCGACTACCCGGAGCGCGCCTTCCGCACCGGCCGTTCGGGCCGCGTCGGCCCGCGGCCGGACGAGGAGATCGGGATCCACGCCCTGCGCGGCGGGTCCTGGGTGGGGGACCACGCGGTGTTGCTGGGCGGGGCGGGGGAGTGGCTCGAGCTCCGGCACGTCGCCGAGGACCGCGGCGCGTTCGCCCATGGGGTGCTGGCCGCGGCGAGATTCGTCGCCACGGCCGGGCCGGGATTCTACTCCCTCGAGGACGTCGCCGGCCCCGGCGGCCGCTAGCCCGGCGCGCCCTCCCGACGCCCGACACGCGGGCGGGCGGCGATTGCCGTTGCGGCGGGGATCCGCGCGGGCGTAGCCTCGTGGCCGACGGCGAACGCCGATGCGTCCCGTGGGCCACCGATGACGACTTCGAGCCGACCCCCTGCGATGTGGACGCCTGCGACGAGGCGAGGCGGGTCGCGCCGCGCCTGCGCCGCGGCACTCGCCCTGCTGCTGGCCCTTGCCGCCGCCACCGCCGCGCGGGCGCAGCCGATCGTCCCCCCGACCGACTTCACGGACGAGGCGATCGTCGGTGGCATCGACCTGCCGACGGCGATCGCCTTCGTGCCGGACGGGCGGCTGTTCGTCACGGAGCTGACCACCGGTCACATCCGTCTGGTCGTGAACGGAGCGATGTCGCCGGTCGATCCGGTCGTGACGGTGGACAGCGTGGGGACGCTGGCCGAACAGGGGCTGCTCGGCATCGCCGTGGACCCGGGCTGGCCGGCACGGCCGTACCTCTACGTCCAGCACGACCTCCAGGGCCGGCAGGTGATCCGGATCTCGCGCTTCACGGTCGGCGGGGACCTGGCGTTCACGGGCAGCGGCGCCCTCACGATCGATCCGGCCTCGCGACACGACGTGCTGTCGGACCTGCCCGACCAGGTCTCGATCCACAACGGCGGGACGCTGCGGTTCGGCCCCGACGGCATGCTGTACTCGAGCCTCGGCGACGACGGCCCCGGCTGCCAGGCGCAGGACCTGACCGTGCTCGCCGGGAAGATCCTGCGGCTCGACGTCTCGCAGATCCCGGCCGGGCCCGGCGGCCCGCCTCCGCTCGCGCTCCTCACCCCGCCCGACAACCCGTTCGTCGCCCATCCGGTGCCCCGGGCGCGACTCGTGTGGGCCTACGGACTGCGGAACCCGTTCAGCTTCCACATCGACCCGGCGAACGGCGACCTGTTCATCGCCGACGTCGGCGGGGCGAAGTGGGAGGAACTGAACTGGGCGCCGGCGGCCGGGCTCAACTTCCGATGGCCGCTCTGGGAGGGGCCCGAACGCGTCCCGACCGGCTGCCCGGGCGTGGACTCCAGCGCCTTCACGGCGCCCATCTACGCGTACCATCACGATGACGAGCCGGGCCAGCCGGCGTCGGTGATCGGAGGACCGGTCTACCGACGGCAGCCGTACGTCGCCGGGACGTTCCCGCCGGAGTACGAAGGCGACGTGTTCGTGAGCGACTTCTATCGTGGGTTCCTCCGCCGGCTGAAGCGCAGCGGGAGCGTCTGGAGCCTGGCCCCGCCGGTGGCCGGGCAGGCGAACGCCACCGACTGGGCGCGCATCCCCTGGTGGACGTCGAACTTCGCGCAGGGTCCGCGCGACGGCGCGATCTGGTACACGCGCTACTGGACCACCTACCCGAACCCCAACAGCGGCCAGATCCGGCGCATCCGCTACACCGGCGTCGTCTCGGTGCCGGATCCGGCGGCGTTCGCGCCGGCGTTCCGCGCGCCCTACCCCTCCCCGTCGTCGGGGCCGACCACGTTCGAGTTCACGCTGGCGGCGGCCGCGCGGGTCTCCCTGACGCTCTACGACCTGCGCGGGCGCCGCGTCCGGACGCTGGTGGATCGGCTCGGGGCGGAGTCCGGTCCGCAGCGGATCCGATGGGACGGCCGCGACGCCGAAGGTCGCGAGCTGCCCGCGGGGGTGTACCTGGCGCGCCTCGAGGCGGGCGGGCCGGGCGTCGACCGGCGGTTCGTGCTCCTCCGTTGACGGCGTCGGGGTCGTTCCCCCGCGCCCGGCGGCGGGGCGGGCCGGCACTCCCCGCCCGCGGCGCCGATTGAGTCGTCGGCCGCCGGGGTCTATGATGGATGCGCACGGCCGCCGCGGGCGCCGCAGCCCGGTAGTCCGTCCATCCCCGGGGATCCCTTGATGTCGATCGCGCGCCCGGCGCGCCTGGCGCTGTGCCTCATCGCCGTGGTGGCCATCGGCGCCTCGCCCGCCGCCGGCCAGGTGTTCGGGAAGAACAAGGTCCAGTACGAGCCGCTCGACTGGAGCGTGCTCGAGACCCCGCACCTCCGGCTCCATTACTACGCCCAGGAGGAGAGCCTCGCCCGCCGGCTGGCCCCGGTGGCCGAGAGCGTGTGCGTCGAGTTCAACCGGCGGTTCCGGATCAGCTCGCGCCAGCCGGTGCCGTTCCTCCTCTACTCCGCCCACCACGTGTTCCAGCAGACGAACGCCACCCCGGGGCTCATCTCGGAGGGGACCGGCGGGCTCACCGAGCTGATCAAGGGGCGGGTGCTGCTGCCGCACAACGGCTCGTGGCATCGGCTGATCTGGGTGACCCGGCACGAGCTGGCCCACTCCTACATGCTCGAGAAGCTGAGCCAGGTGATGAAGGCGAACCGGCGCACGCAGGGCTACCTGCCGCCGCTGTGGTTCATCGAGGGGCTGGCCGAGTACTGCGCCACCACCTGGGATGCCGACGCCGAGGGGCTGCTGCGGGACGCGGTGCTCTCACGCCGCGCGCTGCCCCTCACGCAGAGCGGCCCGATCACCGGCACCGTGCTCATGTACAAGGAGGGACACTCCTTCCTGCTCTATCTCGCCGAGCACTACGGCTCCGAGAAGGTGTTCGACCTGATGGACAACTGGCACCGGGCGGACGACTTCGAGACCGCCTTCCGCATCACGTTCGGCGAGCCGCTCAAGGACGTGGACCAGGCCTGGTTCGCCGGGCTCAAGCGGCGCTACTACCCGGTGGTCGCGGAGGCGGTGAGCGCGGGGGAGGTCGCGCAGCGCATGACCCGGCGCGGCCAGTACAACCTGGGCCCGCGCGTGCTGCCCGCGGCCGCCCGCGGCGACGGGGCGCCGGCCGACACCGCGCTGCGGTTCTGCTACTTCGCCGCCGGCGAGTCGGGGGTGGACCTGATGCTGGACGAGCCGACCCGCGACGGACGGCGGCGGGCCCACCGGCTGCTGCGCGGCGGCCAGTCCCCCTCGTTCGAGTCGTTCCACCTGTTCCAGAACCGGCCCGACGCCTCGCCCTCCGGGATGATCGCGCTCTCCTCGAAACGGGGGGGACGGGACGCGCTCTACCTGGTGGACTCGCGCCGGCGGCGCGTGGTGCGGCGGTTCGACTTCCCGAACCTGGTCGCGATCAACGACCCCTCGCTCGCCCCCGGCGACCGGGCGGTGGTGTTCTCGGCGCAGGAGGACGGCGGCCGCAGCGACCTCTACCGCGTGACCTGGGACGGCGACGACGTGCGGCTCGAACGCCTGATGGCGGACGACTTCGACGACGTCGAGCCCGACGTCTCGCCGGACGGGCGCTGGATCGTCTTCGCCTCCGACCGCGGCAGTCCCGAGGGGCGCTACGCGCTCTTCCGCCTGTCCACCGCGGGCGGGATTCCCGAGCGCCTGAGCCAGCCGCCCGGCGGCGACGACCGGCAGCCGGTGGTGTCCCCCGACGGGCGCTGGATCGTCTTCCGCTCCACCCGCGCCGGCACCAGCGACCTGTGGCTGCGCCCGGCGGAGCCGTCGCGCGAGGCGCGACGGGCCACCCGCATGGTGGGCCCGGTCTCCGATCCCGACTGGACGCCGGACGGGCGCGGGCTGCTGTTCACCGGACAGGAGCGGGTGGAGTTCCAGACCTACCGGATGGCGGTGGCGCCGGAGTCGCTGGCGGTCGAGCGGGAGCCCGAGCCGAGCTCCGCGCCGATGCCGGTGGCGGCGATCCATCCGGGGCCCGCGCTGCCCTACCAGCGCCGGCTGGGGCTCGACCTGATCCAGAACGGCGTGGCGTTCGACCCCGGCCTCGGCGCCGGGGCCGGCGGGCAGCTCGCCCTGAGCGACGTGCTCGGCAACGAGCAGATCCAGCTCTTCCTCTCGAACGACGCCGAGCGGTTCGGCAACTTCTGGGACGGGTTCGAGGGCGGCATCACCTACATCAACCAGGCGCAGCGGCTCAACTACGGGGTCGGGTTCTTCCGGCTCACCCAGCTCTACGACGTGGACCTCGACCTCATCCGCCGCGAGAAGCGCATCGGCATGGTGGGGCTCGCGAGCTACCCGTTCGACAAGTTCACGCGGCTCGAGGGCTCGGTCCTCCTGCGGCACGCGACCGACCACCGGTTCCGCGACGGCCGGGTGGCGGCGGTGGACCTGGTCTCGAACTTCCTCGCGCTGGTGCGGGACAACGCGCGCTGGACGGGGATGGGGCCGAGCGGCGGCAACCGCTTCTACCTGGGCGGCGGCGTCACCCGCGACCTGGGTTCGGGGGAGGGGAACAACGCCCTGCTGCTCGCCGAGCTGCGCCACTATCGCGCGCCGCTGCCCGGCGTCGTCTCGGCGACCCGCGTGCAGGCGCAGGCGAGCCTGTGGCGGGACGCGCAGCGCTTCTACCTCGGCGGCTACAACTCGCTCCCCGGCGTGCCGCGTCGCGCGCTCACCGGACAGCAGACGGTGCTGGTGCAGGAGGAGCTGCGCTTCCCGCTCCTGCGCCGGCTGGTGATCGCGATCCCCGCCCCGTGGGAGTTCCCGACCGTGAGCGGCGCCGCCTACGCCGGGGCGGCCTGGACGTGGAGCGAGGCGTTCGACGAGCGCTGGGACGACCGCATCGGGATCGTCGGGTTCGGCCTCTACCTGGGCGGCGGGTACTACCCGGCGATCCGCTGGAACTTCACCTGGGCGAGCAGCGACCTGCGGCGGTTCAGCTCGCGACCGAGCACCCAGTTCACGATCGGGTTCAACTACTGATCGAGGCGCCCGCCCCGGGCCCGGTCGGCGGTGAGGCCGGCGATGTGGCGGAGACATCGGCCGGGTCGATCGCCTGTGTACCCGGTCCGGACCGCACATTCTTCTTGACGTGGTCCGGGCGCGTCGCGATCGGTCGTCCGGTGACCTTCGCCGGATCCCCGCGGTCCCGGTCCGGGATCGCGGGGGAGAGACGCCGGGGCACGATCCCGCGCGCGATGTCCTGACCGGCCTCGATATGCCACGCACGGGCATCCTCGGGAGCCGGATTCCCGCATGCGATGATGCGCAGGTCCGCCCCCGGCCCCCTCGACACCCGCCCCCGTCGAGTGCGCCCATGTCCCGCTACGCCCTGTCCCACCTCAGCGACCGTTCGCTGCTCGACGGTCTCGCCCGCCTCGTCGCCCGCGACCGCGCCACCACCGCCGAGATGCTCGCCCACATCGCCGAGGTGGATGCCCGCAAGCTCTACCTGCCGGCGGCCTATCCCAGCATGTACGCGTACTGCGTCGGGGAGCTTCGGCTCTCGGAGGACGCGGCCTTCAAGCGGATCAAGGCCGCCCGCGCCGCCCGGCGGTTCCCGGTCATCCTCGAGATGGTGGCGGACGGCCGGCTGCACCTGAGCGCGGTGGTCCTGCTGGCGCCCCATCTCACCGAGGACACATGCCGGGAGCTGTTGACGGCCGCATCGCACAGGACCCGGGCCGAGATCGAGCAGTTGCTGGCGGCGCGCTTCCCGACCTCGGACATGCTGGCCTGGGTGGCGGCGATCCCGGCACCGGGCCGGGGCGGGTCGGTCACCGAGCCGGGCCCGGGGTCGGCGGAGGAGTCGGGTTCTCTGGTGCCCGCCGGGACGTCGGCGACGCCGCGGGCCGAGCCGTCAGGGTCGGCGGTTGATGCCGACCGGGGTCGGCCGCCGGTCGAGATCGGCGATGGACCGATCGCCACGCGTGGGCCTGTCGAACAGGCCCCGGGGCCTGTTCGCATCCCGCAAGTCGTTGCGATTCCGAGGGTGCGTCCTCTGACGAGCATGTCATTCTCGGTCCAGTTCACGCTCAGCCATGCCGGTCACGAGCAACTCCGCAGAGCACAGGAGCTGCTCGGGCACGCGATCCCGTCGGGCGACATCGCGGCGGTGATGGAGCGGGCGCTCACGTTGCTGGTCGCCCACCTTGAGCGGCAGAAGTTCGCCGCCACCGACCGTCCGCGCCCGGCGAAGCGTCGTGCGTCGGCGAACCCCCGGCACATCCCGGCCCACGTGAGGCGCGCGGTG
>CAZKQE010000030.1:0-13877 GCA_964554725.1 uncultured bacterium | reverse complement strand
CGCGCGGCGCGGGCGCCCGCCGCCGCGCGGAGCCTCATTTGACCGGGTCCGGAGGCGTCGTCTATAAGTGGTTGCCGCCCGACCCGTTCGGGTGCCCGCCTGTGGGGCTGTAGCTCAGTTGGGAGAGCGCCTGACTGGCAGTCAGGAGGTCGACGGTTCGATCCCGTTCAGCTCCACCAAGCTTCCGACCGCGCGAACCGCGGTCGAGACGGCCCTCCGGGGTTCCGCCCCGGGGGGCCGCATGCTGCCGCGGGAGCGGGGTTCGCGGCGGCCGGCCGCGCGGTCGGCGGGGGCCTCCCGCCCCCGGTCCGCGACCCCATGCCCGCCCCGGGACGCCCCGTCCCGCCTGAGATCCCGAGACACACCGGTTCGCTGCTGAACCCGTCCGCGGGCTCGGCTATCCTCGCACCCGACGCGCGAGCGAGCCTCCCCCTCTCGGCCCGTGCGAGGCGCCGGCGTCCCGGCGCCGGGAGAGGCCGCCATGGTCGGTCGCACGATCGGCCGCTATCGGGTCACCGCGCTGCTCGGCAAGGGGGGCATGGGCGAGGTCTGGCGGGCCGACGACGCCCTGCTGGGCCGCCCGGTGGCCCTCAAGTTCCTGCCCGAAGGGGCGGAGGACGAGGACCGCCGCCGGTTCCTGCGCGGTCTCAAGGCCGCCGCCGATCTCTCGCACCCCGGCATCGGCCAGGTCCACGACACCGGCCAGGACGGCGGCCGGCCCTACGGCGTGCTCGAGTTCATCGACGGCGAGACCCTTTCGCAGCGCCTCGAACACGGACCGATCCCGGTGGGCGAGGCGGTGCGCATCGTGCTCGCCGCCGCGCGCGCGCTCGGACACGCGCACGATCGGGGTGTGCTCCACCGCGACGTGAAATCGGCGAACATCATGATCGCGCGCGACGGGCGCGTGGTCGTGGTGGACTTCGGCCTCGCCTGGCGCAAGGACCTCTCGCAGGTGACGAAGGGCGCCGGGGTGATCGGCACCCCCGGATACATGGCCCCCGAGGTGGTGGCGGATCAGCCGGTCGACGCCCGCAGCGACCTCTACTCGCTGGCGGTCGTGCTCTACGAGCTGCTCACCGGCACGACGCCGCTCGGCGGGGCGCCGGGGGGCACCTGGCTGGAACGCCTGCTCCACGAGCCGGCGCCGCCGCCGAGCGTCCATCGGGCCGGGTTGCCGACGGCGCTCGACGCGCTCGTGCTGCGCGGGGTCGACAAGGACCCGGACCGCCGATTCCAGAGCGCGGAGGAGATGGCCGTGGGGCTGGAGGGGATCGGCGCCGGCATGCCGACGCCCGCCGGGGTGTCGCCCGTTCGCCCGGGCGAGGCGCCGGGCCGGCTGCCGGAGCGGAAGTTCGTCGCGGTCCATCCGTTCACGGCCGCGGTCGAAGGGAACGAGGCGGACGGCGGGCTCGTGCTGCTGGCCGTCGGACTCGCCGAGGCGGCGAGCGTGGGCCTCGGGCGCCTCGCGGGCGTGCGGGTGTTCCCGCCGGTGGCCCCGGGCGCGAACGGCGCCGGCGAGGATCCGGCGAGCGCCGCCGCCCGCACCGGCGCCAACCTCGCGGTCGCCGGCACGCTGCGGCGCGAGGGCGCGGCGCTGCGCCTGCGCTGGTGGCTGCTGCAGCCGGCGACCGGGATGCAGCTCGCGGCCGGCGCGCTGACCGGTACGCGGGCGATGATCGGGGATCTCGAGGAGGAGCTGGTCACGCGGCTCGCGGAGGCGCTGGGGCTCGCGGACGACTCCGGCGTCCGCACCCGCCCGATGACGCGCGACCCGGTGGCGCACGAACGCTACCTGCAGGCGCTCGGGAACCTGCGGCGCTACGAGAGCGAGGCGGCGGTGGACGGGGCGATCGCCATCCTCGAACGCCTGGCGGCCGCGGACGACATCCCCGCGGCCTATCCGGCCGCGCTCGGGCGCGCGTTCCTCCACAAGCATCGGATCACCTCGCACAGCGCCTGGCTCCACCGCGCGGCCAGCGCCTGCGAGCGGGCGATCGCGATGGACGCCGAGGACGCCGATGTGCTCCTGACGCTGGCGGAGATGCGCGACGCGACCGGGCGCCACGGCGAGGCGGCGGCGACCTACCGGCGTGTGCTCGACGTGCGCCCGCAGGACCTCGACGCCTGGGTGGGGCTCTCGCGGGCGCTCGAGGGCGACCGGCGGCTCGCCGAGGCGGAGGACGCCGCCCGCCGCGCGGTGGCGATCCGGCCCGACCACTGGCCGGCCTACAACCGGCTCGGCGTGCTGTTCTTCCGCCAGAGCCGCTACGAGCGCGCGGTCGAGGCGTGGCGCGAGGTGACGCGGCTCTCCCCGGACAACGGCCGCGGCTGGTACAACCTGGGCGCGGCGTACTTCCGCTCCGACCGCTTCGACGAGGCGCTCGCGGCCTACCGCCACTCGCTCGAGATCGGCCCCTCGGCGCGCGCGTACACGGGCGAGGGGACCGTCCTCTTCTACTCCGGGCAGGTGGAGGAGGCGGTCGAGCGGTTCGAGAAGGCGCGCGCCCTCTCGCCCGAGGACCCCGTCACCTGGGGCGACCTGGGGACGGCGCTCGTGCGCCTCGCGGGGCGCGAGGAGGAGGCCGTGCGCGCGCTCGAGCACGCGGTGGCGGCGATGCGCCAGCGGGTGGCGCTCAACCCGGGCGACGCTGAGGGCCGCGGCCTGCTCGCGAGCTGGCTCGGGCACCTGGGCCGGCTCGACGAGGCGGAGGCCGAGGCCGCGCGCGCCCTCGAGCTGGACCCGGAGGACGGAGCCCACATGGTGTGCGCCGCGTTCGTGGCGGCGCGACGCGGCGAGCGCGACCGGGCGGTCGGCCTGCTGCGCTCGGCGCTCGCGCGCGGCTACGGCGCGGTGGCGATCCGCAGCGACCCGGTGCTGGGGCCGTTGGTCCGTGGGTTGGAGGACGGGCAGGCGAACGGCGGGACGACGGGCCCGGATGAGATTCCCCCGATGGAGAAGCAGTCCGAACGAGGAGGTGCGAGGTGAACGGTTGCAGAGCTGTGCGGTCTTTGATGACAGCGGTGCCGAAATGCACTGTCATCATCGGGCTGGTCGTATCTCTTGGCTGTGCACCTGGGCCATCGGGGGAGCGAGCCGCGACTCCAGTCTCGGCTGCTCTGTCTTGCAAGTGCTCCGACGATGCCCACGAGAGTCATGTCAGCATCGTCGCAGCCGTGACCCTTCCCGACTCAAGCGGGGATGGAGTGGTGCACGAGCTGGCGGGGAGCCTTAGCACGCTCTGCAGGCACAAGGACAAGGAGCCACACCAGGACGGCATCGTCTGGGTCAACAGGATGAAGCCACCGAGGAATCTCGTCCTTGAGTTTGACATCTGGCCCTTCAAGGCTCCGCGTGAGACGACGATCGTCGTCGCTCCGGACTCGATGTCCCGGACCTACACACTGAATGACAAGCTAGGGGGTTGGAGATTCATCAAGTACAAGTGCCTAAGTTGTACGCAGCGAGGGGACGTAGTCCCGGGGATCAACCTTCCCCAACCCGGCCCCGCCGTCGTCGTGGACGACTGATCTCTCTACGAGCCCGGCGGCCGGGGCGTGGTCCCGGCCGCCGGCTCTTCCAGCAGGGCCCCGAGCGTCGCCCGCGTCCGGTCGGCCAGCCAGTCCACCTCGCCGGCCTGCGCCAGTGCGAGCCTTCCGTCCGCGTCCAGCACGTACGTGTACGGCACGCTCGGGCAGGGGAGGGTCGCCCGCAGGTCGCCCCGGTGGTCCATCAGCACGCTGAGGCGCAGCCGGTGGCGGGCGACGAACCGCGCCACCGTGGGGAACGGGTCGAGGCAGACGACCGCGACCCGCAGTCCCTCCATCCCGGGGAGCTGGCGCAGGGAGTCCAGCAGCGTGATCTGCTCGCGGCCCGAACGCTCCCAGGGGGCCCAGTAGTGGACGAGCAGCACCCCCTGCCCGCCCCGCAGGTGCTCGACGCCCACCGGCACCGCCGGCAGCGTCGCGTCGAGGGCGACCGGAGCCCGCGGCCGATCCGGGTCCACGCGCAGGGGCAGGGGGGCGTCGCCCGGGCGCGCGACCGTCCACAGTTGCGAGCGCCAGGCGACGCCGACCACCGCGACGATCAGCACGCCGAGGATGACGACGCGCGGTCTCATCGTGGGCTCGGGCGCCGGGCTCGGCCCGCGGCGGGGGCGCGGCCCTCCGCCGCGCGCAGCCGCCGGCGGGTCGGCGCCGCCATCAGAGTCCCGCGGCTTCGGGGACGCTCTCCGCGCGGCCGGTCACCGTTCGCTGCCGGCCGCGCAGCACGGACGTCCAGCGCAGCAGGCTGTCCACCATGACGACCACGAGCAGCGCCATGATCGCGAGCGTGAGGGCGCTCTGGATGCGGGCCGGCATCGGCGCGGCGAGGAACGCCGCCCACAGGCCCGGCGCCCCCGCGCGGAGCTGCGGGGCCAGGTAGTTGATGCCGAGGTTCATCCAGCCGGCGGTCATCGTGTTCACGCACATGAAGGCGAGCGGGACGAGCGTGCACCAGACGTAGCGGGCCTTGCCCATGTTGATGAGCACCGAGGTGCCGATCGCCAGCGCGAAAGCCGCGAGCAGCTGGTTCGCCACGCCGAGCATCGGCCACAGGGTGCTGACGGTGCCGGTCTGCAGGAAGTAGCCCCAGGCGGCGACCGCGACGGCGCTGAAGACGATCGAGGGCGCGACGCCGCGCCACGCGCGCAGGGACGGCACCGCCATGCCGCCCACTTCCTGCAGCATGTAGCGCGTCACGCGCGTCCCGGTGTCGATCAGGGTCAGCACGAACATCGCCTCGAACATGATCGCGAAGTGGTACCAGAACGACATCAGCCCCTTCATGAAGGGGAGCGCCGAGAACACCTGCGCCATGCCGACCGCGAGCGACACCGCGCCGCCCGGGCGCCCGGCGAGCGTCTCGCCCACCTGCGCTTCGAGCGCGTGCAGGTTCTGCACCGCCATGCCGAGCTGGGCGAACACCGCGGGGGAGGTGTTGATCGCGAAGTAGTCGGCGGGGAACAGGGCGCAGGCGGCGATCAGCGCGATCACCCCGACGAAGCCCTCGAGCACCATCGCGCCGTACGAGATCGGCAGGATGTGGCGCTCGCGGTCGATCATCTTGGGCGTCGTGCCGGAGGCGATCAGCGAGTGGAACCCCGAGATCGCCCCGCAGGCGATGGTGATGAACACGAACGGGAACAGCGGACCGGGGATCACCGGCCCGCCGCCGGAGACGAACGACGTGAACGCCGGCATCTTGAGGGTCGGGTTCACGATGATGACCCCGACCGCGAGCAGCAGCACCGCGCCAATCTTCATGAACGACGACAGGTAGTCGCGCGGGCACAGGAGCAGCCACACGGGCAGCACCGAGGCGACGAACCCGTACGCCATGATCGCGTAGCCGATCGAGGGGCCGGGCATGCGCAGCCAGGCGTGGAAGGGCGACTGCTGCACCCACGCCCCGGCCCCGACGGCCGCCAGCAGCAGCACGACGCCGGCCGCGGTCGCGGAGCGGATCGCGCCGGGGCGGATGCGGTAGGTCCAGAGGCCCATGCCGAGAGCGATCGGGATCGTGCAGGCGATGCTGAACACGCCCCACGAGCTGTCCTTGAGGGCGTTGACGACCACCAGCGCCATCACGGCGAGCGCCACGGTCATGACGAACACGATGGCGATCGCAGTGGCGCCGCCGGTGAGCGGGCTCACCTGCTCGCGGGCGATGTTGGCGAGCGAGCGGCCGCCGCTGCGCACGGAGGCGGTGAGGATGACCAGGTCGTGAACGCCGCCGGCCACCACCGACCCCACCAGGAGCCACAGGAACCCGGGCATGTAGCCGAACTGGGCGGCGAGCACCGGGCCGATGAGCGGCCCGGCGCCGGCGATGGCGGCGAAGTGGTGCCCGAACAGCACCCACTTGTTCGTCGGCACGTAATCGCGGCCGTCGCGCTGGGTGTGGGCGGGCGTGCGGCGCAGGTCGTCGAGCGTGGCGACCTTCGCGGCGAGGAACGCCCCGTAGGTGCGGTAGGCGATCAGCGCCACCAGCGCCGAGACGATGACGAGATAGAGCGCGGGCACGACGGGAACCTACGACCGCGGCGGGCCCGCCGTCCACCCCGGGAGCCCGGGGGCGGGGCGGCGCTAGCCGGCCCGGCGCACCGGCAGCGGCGTCACCCGGGCGAGCGGGCGCGAGGGGGCGCCGTCGTCGTCGCCGGTCCCGGCTCCGGCCCCGGCGGAGCGCCGGCCGCCCACCGCCTGCGCGACCTCGCCGCAGTAGGGGCACCACGCCCAGCCGGGATGCAGCCGCTTGCGGCAGGAACCGCAGTGCTCGCCCACGAACTCGCCGCACGAGGGGCAGTACTCGAAGTCGGCCGAGAGCGCGGCGGCGCACGAGGGACACTGCTTGGTCGCCTGGTCGGCGAGGTAGATGACGCGCGAGACCTCGTCGAGCGTGGTGTGACCCTCGAGCACCTTCTTGAGGCCGTCCTCGCCCATCGTGCGCATGCCGTGCTCGAGCGCCGCGGTGCGGATCGCCGAGTCCGAGACGTTCTGGGTGATCAGCCCGCGCAGGGTGTCGGTCACGTCGAGGGTCTCGAAGATCCCCATGCGGCCGTGGTAGCCGGTGCTGCGGCAGTTGGGGCAGCCGCGCCCGCGGCTCAGCTGCACGGTGCCGTCGCGGACGTCGCGCACGCCGAGCCGGTTGAGGCTCTCGGCGCTCACCTCGTAGGTCTCCTTGCAGCGCGGGCACAGGGTCCGCACCAGCCGCATGCTGACGACGCCGACCAGCGCCGAGGCGACCATGAACGGCTCGAGCCCGAGGTCGATGAGCCGCGTGACCGCGCCCGGGGCGTCGTTCGTGTGCACCGTGGTCAGCACCAGGTGGCCGGTGATCGAGGCGCGGAACGCGATCTGGGCGGTCTCCTTGTCGCGGATCTCGCCGATCATGATGACGTCCGGGTCCTGGCGCAGGATCGCGCGCAGCGCGTTCGGGAACGTCTTCTTCGCCTTCTCGTCCACCTGCACCTGGCTGATGCCGGCGATCTGGTACTCGACCGGGTCCTCGACGGTGACGATGTTCTTGGTCACGGTCTGGATGTGGCGGAGCGCGGCGTACAGCAGGGTGGACTTGCCCGAGCCGGTGGGCCCGGTGACCAGCACGATCCCCTGCGGCCGCGCCAGGTAACCCTCGATGCGGGCGCGGTCCTCGGGGTAGAAGCCGAGGTCGGCGAGGTGGCGCTGCGTCTGCCCCTGGTCCACGACGCGGATGACCACCTTCTCGCCGTGCGTGGTCGGCAGGGTCGAGACCCGCATGTCCACCCGGCGGCCGCTCACCTCGACCATCAGCCGGCCGTCCTGCGGCTGGCGTTTCTCGGCGATGTCGAGACTCGAGAGGATCTTGATGCGCGAGACGATCGCGCTCTGGGTCCACTTGGGCAGCCGCTGGGCCTCCTGGAGCAGGCCGTCCACCCGGAAGCGCACGACCAGCTCCTTGTCCTGCGGCTCGATGTGGACGTCGCTCGCGCGCTCCTCGATCGCGCGGTGGAGCAGCCAGTTCGTGAGCCGCACGATCGGCCGGCCCTCGGACTCCTTGATCAGGTCGTCGATCGCCTGCGCCTGCTCGGTCTCGGTCACCGCGTTGATGACGACCTCGTCCTCGGAGCTGATGATGCTGCTGATCACCTCGTTCACCGACTGGTCGATGTGGTAGTAGCGCTCGATCGCCTCGGCGATCGCCGAGGGGAGCGCCAGCACCGGCTTGATGAACATGCCGGAGTGGAAGCGCAGGTCCTCGAGCGCGGCGACGTTGAGCGGGTCGGCCATCGCCACGGTCAGGCTCTTGCGCGCGTCCACCTCGATCGGCAGCGCCACGTACTTGCGCGCCAGGTCCTCGCGCACCAGCGCCAGCGCCTGCTCGTCGGCGGTGACCTCGGCCAGGTCCACGAGCGGCAGGCCGAGCTGCTTCTGGAGCTGCCGGGTGAGGATCTCCTCGGTGACGAGCCCCATCTGCATCAGGGTCGCCCCGAGCAGCTCTCCGGTCTTCCGCTGCCGGGCGATCGCGTCCGTCAGGTCCTGCGGGGTGATCACCTTCGCTTCGATGAGCAGGTCGCCGAGACGCTTGTGTTCCTTGGGCACGGAGGCTCTCCGCAGGGGGGACGGGCGATGGGGGGACCGCGTCCGGGGGTTATCGGCCGTACCGGGCTCCGGGTTCAGTGGGGCGCAACCCGGCCGGTCTCCGGCCGCCGCCGGTCCGCGGTCGGGGCCCAGCGAGGGGGCGTGCCTCCGGCCGGCCGTTCCGTCCCGGCCTGACCCGGGCGACGCCGATGTGCGTCCGGGGCGGACGATTCCCTCGACGCCGGCTGCCCGCCACGCTACCATCGTTGACTTTGGAGGCCGTCGATCCCGCGTCCGAGGCCCCCTCCAGGGGCCTCGCGAGCCCCGAATCGTCCGAGGTGCCCACCATGCCGCCCATTCGCGCGTTCCGTTGCTCGATCGTCCTGCTACTCGCCCTTGTCTCCGTTCCCGTTCATGCCGCTCCGCTCGACGTCTCGACGGCGCACACGGGGCTCGACAGGGTGACGAAGCTCTGCTTCGACTCTCAGCGGAACCTCTATGCCGTGCTCCGTGCCCCCTCGAGCTCGGTGGTGAAGGTGCCGGCGGGGGGCGGCGCTCCGTTCACGTTGGCGACCGGGTTCGATGATCCCCTCGGGATCGTCTGCGACTCGCAGGGCAACCTGTTTGTGACGAGCGGCGCGGGCGACCGTGTCGACAAGGTGACCCCGGGCGGGACCCGGACGGTGTTCGCGACCGGCATCACGACTCCATCCCCGATCGTCATCGACCCCCAGGACAACCTCTACGTGGGCGAGTACTTCAGCCAGGCGGTGAAGAAGATCACCCCCGCGGGGGTCGTCAGCAGCTACGGGCAGGCGGGACTCGGGATCGGGGGCAACGGAGAGACCCGGCGCCTCACGGCGCTCCACTACGAGTCGACCGGGAGGCTCCTCTGCGCCACGTTCGGCCCCGGCGACGGCACCGGGCCGTTCCCGATCCGCTCCCTGCCCCCGGGCGGAGGAACCAGCAGCGCGGTCTGCACCTCCTCCTTCCCGATCACCGACATCGCCCTCGGTCCCGCCGGGATCTACTACTTCGCCAGCTATCAGAACGACGTCATCACCCGGAGTGTCCTGCCCGCGGTGCCGGCCCTGTACGCGGGCGGGAACAATCTGGCGGGATTGGTGGACGGACCGTTGCTGACGGCCCGATTCTCGCTCCCGACCGGGCTCGCGATCGACACCGATGGGCTCATGTACATCGCGGACACCGTGAACGACGCGATCCGCGTGATCAACGATCCCTTTACCGGCCCCACGCCGGCCGAGCGGAGCACCTGGGGGCGCCTGAAGGGGCTCTATCGACGCTAGGGTCGCCGCGCGTCACCCGCGCGGGCGCATTGTCGCGCCGCGGGCCGGATGCTACCGTCGCCGGCCATGACCGACACCACCCTGCCGCCCGGCCCGGCCGCGCCGGGCGCGCCGCCCGCCGCCACGCCGACGCCTCCGCCCGACAGCCCGGAGGCGGCGACCCGTTCGCTGCGCTCGCTGGTGCTCCATCTCAGCGAGGGCTTCGGCTCGAGCACCAACTTCACCGAGCTGCTGAAGGCCGCCGGGCGGCACGTCCGCAAGCTCGTGGACTGCCAGAAGTCGCGCATCTGGCTGGCGCGGCGCGCCGGCCGCAAGCTGGTGGCGCGCGACTTCCCGGGCGGGGACCGGCCGCCGACCGTGATCCGCATCGACCGCGACCAGGGGCTGGCGGGCTGGGTGTTCCAGCGCGGCGAGGTGCTGCGGCTGGCCCCCGGCGAGTCGCGGCCGCCGCTCAAGCCCCCGGTGCCCGAGTTCCAGTCGGCGCTGGTGGTCCCGCTCCACCGCCGCGGCGAGGTGTTCGCGGCGATCGAGTGCCTGGACAAGCAGGGGGGCGGGGCGTTCACCGCCGACGACATCGAGCGGCTCGAAGTCGCCGGTGAGCACGTCGCCTTCGCCCTCGACAACGCGCTCCTCTACCAGGAGACCGAGCGCCGGGCGCTCGAGAAGGAGGTGCTGCTCGAGGTCACGACCTCGCTCTCGGCCACCCTCGACCTCGACGAGGCGATCGAGCTCATCTTCAAGTCCCTGCGCCAGGTGGTCCACTACGACGCGGCGGCGCTCTACCTGGTCAACCGGGCGAGCCACGCGCTCGAGATGGTGAACGAGATCGGCTACCCGAGCGGCTCCGAGGAGGCGTTCGGGCTGATGGTCGGCCAGGGCATCGTCGGCTGGGTGGCGAAGACCGGCCAGCCGGCGATCGTGCCCGACGTCACCCGCGACCCGCGTTACGTCGCGGCGCGCACGACGACCTGCAGCGAGCTGGCCGCGCCGCTGGTGCTCGAGGGCCGCACGATCGGCGTGTTCAACCTCGAGAGCGACCGCTCGGACGCCTACCACGAGGGGCATCTCGAGCTGGTGACCGCGGTCGCCGCGCAGGCGGCGGTGACGGTCGAGCGCGCGCGCCTCACGCGCGAGCTGCTGGACCGCCGCCGGCTCGAGAAGGAGCTGGCGATTGCGCGCGAGATCCAGGTCTCGTTCCTGCCCGAGGCGGCGCCCGCGATCCCGGGGTTCGAGCTGGCGGGGACCACGATCGCCCACGACGAGGTGGGGGGCGACTACTACGACTTCATCCCCATCTCCGAGACCCGGCTCGGCATCGCGATCGCCGACGTCGCGGGCAAGGGGATCCCGGCCGCCCTCATCATGGCCGGCTTCCGCATGAGCCTGCTCGCCGAGGTGCGCAACGAGTTCGCGATCCGCGCCATCATGCGCAAGGTGAACCGACTGCTCTACGAGAGCACGGACCGCGACAAGTTCGTCACCGCCTTCTACGGCGTGCTCGACCACAAGAACCGGGCGCTCATCTTCAGCAACGCCGGGCACAACCCGCCGGTCCTGTTCCGGCGCGACGGCCCGATCGAGTACCTGGAGGACGGCGGCGTCGCGCTCGGCGTGCTCCCGGCGGCGGAGTACGAGGACCGTCCGGTGGCGCTGCGGGCCGGCGACGTGCTGCTGTTCTACACCGACGGGGTCTCCGAGGCGGAGTCGCCGGCCGGCGAGCACTTCGGCCAGCAGCGGATCGAGCGGCTGGTCGAGAGCGTGCTCGAGCGGGACGCCGCCGGCATCCTCGACGCGCTGGTCGCCCGGGTCCAGGAGTGGAGCGGCCCGCGCGGGCAGAGCGACGACCTGACGCTGGTCGTGCTGAAGGTCAAGGGCTAGCCGGGGACCCCGCTCAGGCCCGCTCGAGGGCGCGCGCCGCGGTCAGCACCTCGGCCGCATGCCCGCGCACCTTCACGCGCTCCCAGATCGCCGCGACCACGCCGAACCGGTCCGCCAGCACCGTGCGGCGCCGGAACAGCTCGATGGTCCAGGCGCCGAGGCCGATCCGCCGCAGCCCGCCGAACGCCTCCGCCGCGACCCGGTCCGGGTCCGAGAGCAGCGGGTAGGGGAGGCGCAGCCGCTCGGCCCAGGTGCGGTTGCGCTCGACGGTGTCGGCGTTGATCCCGGCGACCTCGATGCCGGCGGTACGGAAGTCCTCGTGGCGTTCGCGGAACTCGCGAAGCTCGCGCAGTCAGCCGGGGGTGCCGTTCAGGATGTAGAAGAACAGCACCAGCGGGCGGTGGGGGACGGACCCGCGCAGGCGGAACCCCTCTCCGCGCGTGTCGGGGAGCGTCAGGTCGGGGATCGGTCGCCCGAGGAGCGGCTCGTTCGTCGGGGCGCTCGCCATCGGGGCGAGCCTAGCAGAAGCCGGGCGCGCGTCCCCGGCGCGCCGCGCTTGACCCCCCTCCGGGGAGCCCATAGTATGCGGCGCGACGCGGTTTTGCCCTGTTCTGGAGCGGCCGGAATGAACTTCGACCCCAGCGTGCTCGTCATCGTCCCGGTGCTGCTGCTGAGCATCGTGGTGCACGAGTGCGCCCACGGCGTGATGGCCCTCTGGAACGGCGACCCGACCGCCCGCGAGCGCGGCCGTCTGACGCTGAACCCGCTGCCGCACATCGACCCGGTGGGCTCGGTCATCCTGCCGGGGCTGCTGCTGCTGACCCAGTCGGGGTTCCTGTTCGGCTGGGCCAAGCCGGTGCCGGTGGACCCCTCGCGGCTGCGCCACCCGGTGAACGACCAGCTCAAGGTGGCGCTCGCGGGCCCCGCCTCCAACGCCCTGCTGGCCTTGCTGTTCGCCGCGCTGGTTCGAGTGTCGCCCGAGGACGGCTTCTTCGCCCCGCTGCGCACGATGGGCTACGCCGGCGTGACGATCAACTGCCTGCTCGGGCTCTTCAATCTGATCCCGATCCCGCCGCTCGACGGCTCCTGGGTGCTCATGCGCTTCCTGCCGCTGCGCCACATCGTCGTGCTGCAGCAGTTCCGGCTCGCGGGGCTGGTCGTGCTGGTGCTGCTCCTGAGCGTGCCGGTGGTCGCGAATGCGGTGCTCTACGCGCCGCTGCGCTTCGCGGTGCGCGCCTGTCTCGGGCTGTTCGGGGTGCCGAGCCCCGGGGCCGCCTCGTGAGCGCGGGCCGCATCCTGTCCGGGATGCGCCCGACCGGGCGCCTCCACCTCGGCAACTACGTCGGCGCGCTCGAGAACTGGGTGCGGCTGCAGGACGAGGGCTGGACGAACTACCACATGGTGGCCGACTGGCACATGCTGACCACCGGCCACGAGGACACGAGCCGCCTCGCCGCGGACAGCCACGAGATGGTCGTGGACTGGCTGGCGGCGGGGCTCGATCCCGCCCGCAGCGTGCTCTTCGTCCAGTCGGCGGTGAAGGAGCACGCCGAGCTCCACCTGCTGCTCTCGATGCTGGTGAGCAAGGCGCGGCTCGAGCGCATCCCGACCCTCAAGGAGCAGATCCGCGACCTCCACCTCGACGAGCAGACGATCTCCTACGGCCACCTCGGCTACTCGGTCCTGCAGGCGGCCGACATCCTGCTCTACAAGGCGACCCACGTGCCGGTGGGCGAGGACCAGGTGCCGCACGTCGAGCTGACCCGCGAGCTCGCCCGCCGCTTCAACCACCTCTACTGTCGCGACCGCGAGCCGGTGTTCCCGGAGCCCGACGCCCAACTCACCTCGTTCGCGCGCCTGCGCGGGAACGACGGCCACCGCATGAGCAAGTCGGCCGGCAACGCCCTGATGCTGGCGGCGTCGCCGGAGGAGATCGCGACCTACGTGAAGAACGCCTACACGGACCCGAAGAAGCTGCGCGCGACCGACCCCGGGCGCCCCGAGGCGGACCCCGCCGACGGCCACGGCGGCTGCATCGTGTGGGAATACCACCGCAAGTTCAATCCCGGCGAGGCGGCCGAGATCGCCGCGAAATGCCGCGCCGGGACGCTCGCCTGCGTGCCCGACAAGCAGCACCTCGCCCGCACGCTCGCGGCGGCACTGGCCCCGGTGCGCGAGCGCCGCCAGCGCTGGGCGGCCGACCCCGACGCGGTGCGGGACGTGATCGCCGACGGCAACCGCCGCGCCCGGGCGGTGGCCGAGCGCACGATGGACGAGGTGCGCGCCGCGATGGGGCTCGCCTCGACCTCGCCGGTGGCGCCGTGACGCCGCGCGAGCCGAAGCCGCCGCAGCCGGCGGCCGCGAACGGGGAGCCGGAGGTCGCGCCGGCGGCCGGCGCCGGCGTGGTGGACGAGGCCGCGGTCGGGGCGGTGGTCCCGGGCGGGCGCCCGGAGGGGATCCCGGGCCGGCCGTCGGCGGGCTCGGTGATGGTCAAGCTGGTCCGCTTCGAGGGCCCGCTCGACCTGCTGCTCCATCTCATCAAGCGCGACGAGATCGACGTCACCGACATCCCGATCTCCCACATCACCC
>CAZKQE010000029.1:0-14187 GCA_964554725.1 uncultured bacterium | reverse complement strand
GACCGTCTCGGGGAGCAGCGTGCTCATGTGGTTCTTCGCCTCGACGCCGAGCCGCTTGACGATCTGCAGCACCGCCTCGCTCGACATGCCGAGGTCCTTGGCGACCTCGTAGACGCGCGGCTTCTTGACCGCGGGGGGCTTAGCCACGGTGCTCCCCCTCCTCCGGGGCGTCCCCGGACGCACCGGTGTCGCCGGCGACCTCCGCGGCGGTGGCCGCCGGCTCGGCCGGCTCGAGGGCCGGCTCCGGGGCCGCCCCGGCGCCCGGCTCGCCGGCCGGCGGCCCGGCCGCGGCGGCGGCGCCGTCCTCACCCGTCGCCGGCTCCGCGGCGGCCTCCATCTCGGGCGAGAACGCCAGATCGGCGGCCGGCTCGCCGGCGACCACCGGCGGGTGGGCGGCGAGGTACTCCTGCGCCGTGCCCAGCATGCGCTCGGCGGTCTTCTCGCCGATGCCGGGGATCTCGATCAGCTTCTCGAGCGGCGTCGCCACCAGCTCGTGCACGGTCTCGATCCCCGCCGAGATCAGCTTCTCGGTGGTGGCCTCGCCCAGCTCGAGCTTCTCGATCTCGATCCGGTTCGCGCGCTCGAGCTCCTGGCGCTTCTTCTCCTCGCTCTTCGAGATGAGGTCGATCTTCCAGCCGGTCAGGCGCGCGGCGAGCCGCGCGTTCTGGCCGCCCTTGCCGATCGCGAGCGACAGTTGGTCGTCGGCGACGATGACGATCATCCGCTTCTCCGCCTCGATCACGCGCACGTCCATCACCTTGGCGGGCGAGAGCGCGCGGGAGACGAACACGCTCGGGTCCTGCGACCACGGCACGATGTCGATCCGCTCCCCGCCCAGCTCGCGGACGATGCTCTGCACGCGCGAGCCCTTGAGCCCGACGCAGGAGCCGACCGCGTCCACGCGCGGGTCGGTCGAGTAGACCGAGATCTTCGAGCGGAAGCCGGCCTCGCGGGCCACCGCCTTGACCTCGACGATGCTCTCGGCGATCTCCGGCACCTCGCTCTCGAACAGACGGCGCAGGAAGTCGGGGTGCGTGCGCGAGAGGATGACCTGCGGGCCCTTCGCGGACTTGTCCACGATCGTCACCACCGCGCGCACGTACTCGCCCTGCCGGTGGTAGGACCGGGGGATCTGCTCGCGCGCGGGCAGGAAGCCCTCGGAGTGGTCGAGCTTGACGATCACGTTGCCGCGGTCCACCTGCTGGACCACGCCGCGCACCAGGGTGCCGATCTTGTCCGAGTACTCCTTGAACACGCGCTCGCGCTCGGCCTCGCGCACCCGCTGGATGAGCACCTGCTTCGCGGTCTGGATCGCGTTGCGCCCGAACTCCGCGATCGGGAGCGGGAACGTCAGGACGTCGCCCAGCTGGGCGTTCGGCCGGTGCGCGCGCGCCTCCTCGAGGGTCATCTGCAGCGCGGCGTCCTCGACCGTCTCGACCACGGTCTTCTTCAGCGCCACCGTGATCGCCCCGGTGTCGTTCGAGAAGTTGACCTCGACGTCGGCGGTCGCCCCGTGCTTCTTGCGGACCGCGCTCGCGAGCCCGGCCTCGAGCGTCTCGACCAGCAGCTGCCGGTCGACGCTCTTCTCGCGCGTGATCTGACTCAGCGCGTCCAGGATCTCGTAGTTCATCGCGGACCTCCGCCCCGGCGCAACCGCGCCCAGGGATCGACCACCAGGTGGGCGGACTTCACCCCCGCCCACTCGAACCAGAACTCGTCGCCTTCGTCGGTGCGTATCCCCGCGCGACCCTCGCGCGGTCCGAGCAGTTCGCCCTCGAAGTGGCGCCGTCCGTCGTGCGCCTCCGTCGTGGTCAGCGACGCGCGCTGACCCGCGAACCGCTCGACCGTCTCGAGCGTCCGGATCGGACGCTGCACTCCGGGCGAACTCACCTCGAGGAAGTACTGCCCCGGGACGGTCTGGTTCATATCGAGACAATCCGAC
Source organism: uncultured bacterium (assembly GCA_964554725.1). Taxonomy (GTDB): domain Bacteria; phylum Eisenbacteria; class RBG-16-71-46; order RBG-16-71-46; family RBG-16-71-46; genus WS-11. The sequence continues at coordinate 12,245 of CAZKQE010000029.1, read as the reverse complement.
AGCCGTCGGCTGAAACGTGCGCAGTCCCCCACCCGGATGCCCCCGGGACGGTCGAGAAGGACGCGGATCGTCCGCCGGCCCCCCTGGACCACGAACTCGATGTCCACGAGCTCGTAGCCGTCCTCCGTCGCCAGGGGACCCGCGAGTTGGCGAACCTCTTCTCGGACCTCCAAATCGGGCTCCCGGGCTGAGACAAAAAACGGAGTGGTCGCGCCTGCCCCACTCCTGGCGGGCAGGGTACAGGACCGGGCCCCGGCGGGCAAGTCGGGATTGGGCGGCGGGAGTCCGGCGGGGCGGAACCGCGGCCCGGGGGCGGGCCGGCGGCCGAAACCCCCGGCCGGACAACCCGCTAGCGGCCCCGGGCGAGCGGGCTCGAGTAGACCAGCCAGGCGGCGACGCGCGCCACCTCGGCGAGGCTCGCGGCGGAGACCTGGTCCAGGCGGTCGCGGTGGGTGTGCCAGGCCGGATAGTCGAAGTCGATGATGTCCACCGCCGGGACGCCGGCGTCGAGCAGCGGCACGTGGTCGTCCGTGACCCGGTGGCGCGGCGCGGGGTGGAACCCGCGCGCGCCGGTGGCGCGGGCGCCCTCGAGCACCATCGCCACCAGGTTGGCGGCGCGCTCGGCGGAGGTGCGTTCGGGGTGGATCTCGAGGTCGCGGTCGCCCACCATGTCGAAGACGAACGCCGCGGTGGGCCGGTCGGCCCCGATCCGTGCGGCGTAGCCCGCGGCGCCGAGCGAGAACTCCTCGGGGCGGGTCGCATGCCCCTGGTCCTCCCCGTCGAGGAACACCAGGTCCACGGTCACCGGCGGCGGCCGCCGCGCCATCAGCTCGGCGACCTCGAGCAGGACCGCCACGCCCGAGCCCCCGTCGTTGGCGCCCGGCACCGGCTCCTCGCGCCGCGCCGGGTCCGGGTCCTGGTCGCACCAGGGCCGGGTGTCGTAGTGGGCGGCGAGCACGATGCGCCGGCCGCCGGCCGGCGGGCCGAAGCGCCCGATCACGTTCACCAGCGGGAGCGGCGAGCCGAGCGTGGTGTCGACGAACGCCTGCCGCTCGACCGCGGCGCCGAGCCGCGCCAGCTCGGCGGCGATCCAGTCGCGCACCGCCGCGTGGCCGGGATGTCCCGGGATGCGCGGCCCCGCCTCCACCTGGCGCGCGACCCGCGCCAGCGCGCGCTCGCCGTCCACCTCGAACCGCGTCGCGGAGCGGCAGTCGGCGCCGGGGAGGAACACCAGCGCCGCGAGCAGGGCCGCGGCGGGCGGGCGGCGCATCAGAACGTGAACTGCGCCCGCAGCTCGAGGCGGACGCTGCGCCGGACGATGTCGGTCTGGAGGTCGCGGTGCTGGCTGAAGCCCACCTCCGCGTTCCCGGTGACATTGGTGCTGAAGCCGTAGGAGCCGCGCGCGTTGACATTGAGCCGGTCCTCGGAGACCGGGTTGAACGGCCGGTCGAGCCCCGCCTGGCGGGTCTCGCTCTTGCGCCGCGAGTAGGCTCCGGTCATCCCGAGCGTGATCTGGGTGCGCACGGTGCTCTCCTTGCCGAGCACGGTCACCTTCTGACCGCGGCTGTACGAGCGCGACAGGTTGAGGTCGATGTCGGTGTTCGCCTCGGTCGTCACCGAGTTCCCGACCTGCCGGTACTGGGTCTCCGTCGAACGGTTCTGGATGCGGAACTCGGCCCGCGTCCCGTTGCGGAAGTCGCCGGTGACCCCCACCAGCGGCCGCCACTCCGAGCTGGTCGAGATCGTGGTCGGCGTCGGGCTGTTCGAGAACTCCTTCGTGTGGCTGCGACTGTAGACCGTGCGCAGCTTGGGGTTCACGAACACCTTCCGCAACCCGAGCGCCTCGGGGAGCTTGCCGTAGTCCACGTCGAAGTTGGGGAACTGCACCCGGCGCGAGCGGTTCACGAGGTTGTTGTAGAGGGCGCGCCGCACCGAGAGGTCGGCGTTCGTCTGCACGCTCGCGCCGCGCACCAGCGCGAGCCGCGTGCGGGCGCCGGTGCGCCAGTCCTGGTTGCGGGTGATCGTGTTGCCGAACCCCGGCAGGACACGGCCGGTGGAGTCGCCCGTGAGCCCCGGGTCGTCCGAGAGCCCGACCAGGTAGCCGAGCGAGGGCGTGCCGGTGAGGCGGGTGTAGTTGCTGGTGCGGCTGACGCTGGCATCGAGCGACAGCGCGCCGAGCCGCGACAGCCAGCGGTTCCATGCCGGCGGGGCGCGCTTCAGGGTGTCCTTCACCGCCGAGCGCGGCCGCACGCCGAGCTGGTCGAAGGGCAGCGTCCAGGCGATGCTCGCCGCCCCGGAGTTGTTCACCGAGCGCACGCTCAGGTCGGGCGACAGCTCGGGGCCGTTGTTCTGGAAGTAGCTCGAGTTCATGCTGATCTGCGGCCGCACCCAGGTGCCCCGGTTCGCCGAGTAGCGGGAGTTGAGCGACTGGTTCCACTGCACCACGCGGCCCAGGTTGATGAAGCCGATCCGCTCCAGCAGCTCGTTGGACAGGGTGAGGTTGCGCCGCGCCTGGAACTGGTGCTGCAGCAGGTCGAACGGCCGCGTGTCGGCGCCGAAGTCGATGCCCGCGGTGCGGCCGAGCGTCGCGTTGCGCAGCACCAGCGAGCCGGACGCGTCCCGCCGCCGGTCGTAGGTGCGGGCCGACCGGGTCGAGACGGAGTAGTTCCAGTAGAAGCGCTCCGGGAGCGGCCAGACGCGGAAGCGCGTGCCCGGGAGCTGGACCGGGAGCAGCCGCCGCGGGGAGATCGTGTACCCGACGCCCGCGTTGGTCGTGCGCGAGGTGTCCACCGTCGCCGGCGTGCTGATCTCGGTGGTCGTGCGGTTGATGTTCGCCGTGATGCCGCCCAGCGTGTAGCGGATCAGCGCCGGGGTGCGCTCGCTCCAGGTGCGGGCGTAACTGACGCCGTAGCTGCGGGTGTCCGAGCGGCTCTCGCTCGCCTCGGCGAGGGCCCCGGTGCGGATGACGTCGTCGCCGGCGGTGTAGCGCGGCTGGGCCCGGTTGCCGGACATGCTGAAGTTGACCGGCAGGATGATCCCGGTGCCCTGGAAGAACCGGTGCAGCTCGAAGGTGGTGGCCGCCGAGAAGTTGCTGGTGCGGTTGCCGCTGCCGCGCGTCTCCCCGACCTGCAGGAAGTCCTCGTCGCGCAGGTTGTAGTTGAAATTGTAGGTCATCAGGTTGGACATGCGGCCCGAGATCGCGAGGCGCTGGGCGCGGCCGCGGTCGCGCGCCACGTCGGTCGCGCGCAGCTCGTCCACCCAGACGCGCCCGGAGGGGAACACCTTCGTCGTGTCCCGGTTGATCACGCCGAGCGAGATCCGCCGCAGCCGCGTGAACGAAGGGCGGCCCTTCACGACCAGCGTCACCCCGGGCGACGGCCCGGGAGCGACGATCGTGTCGCGGCCCGCGTACTGGGGATCCAGCTTGAGGTTCGACAGGTCCGTCAGCTTCAACAGCACCTCGGACCAGCCGATCGCCCCGGGCGACGACGTGCTCGGCACCGGGGCCCGGTACTCGTAGTAGTTGAGGCCGCGCTCGTCGGAGGCGAAGCGCACGAAGTAGAACAGGCTGTCGGTGATCACCCCGCCGACCGGCGGCGTGTAGCCGGGGATGTCGAACCCGGCGACGTAGAACCGCAGCGTCCCGTAGCGCGAGTAGTTCTCGTCGAGCGAGAACGACTTGAAGACCTCGAGCGTGTCGTCGGGGAACAGCCGCGTGAACTCGAGCTCGATCGACTGCTCGCGCCGGGTGAGGTCCTGGGCGCCGTTCCGGGTGCTGCCCGGATCGAACGGCGGCACGTAGATGTCGGCGTTGTCGACGTTGTTCACCGAGTTGAGCGTGATCGTGGTGCCGAGCGCGGACTGGGCGGGCGGCGGCTCGGACACCAGCCAGCGGCTGCCGACGATCTCCATCCCGCCCAGCATCAGCAGCGGCCGCTTCTCGCCGATCCCCGGGTGGATGGCGTCGTCGGCGGTCTGGATGCCCTCGACCCACACGCGCACGTGACGGGCGAGGGCCAGGTCGGGCGAGCCGAAGCGGACGCGGAGCGAGTCGGTGATCGGGATGCGGTACCGGCGCCAGCCATTGTCGGTCGGCACCGCCTCGCCGTTGTTCCGGTACGTGCGCCCCGGCGCGTAGACCGAGTCCGCGAGGTAGGTCGGCCCGGCGAGGTCGATCGTGTACTGGAAGTAGTCCTCGTCGAGGTCGAGGCTGTTGCTGAGATTGAGGTCCTCGGTGTCGGGCACCGGGCGCGCGTTCTTGTTCCCCTCGGTGCCGTTCGTGTAGAGCCAGCGGTCGGGGTCGAGGTTGCGTCGCGGGTCGTTGTTGTCCACCACCGGCGGCCGGTAGTCGTCGCCGGCCGGGTCGGCGCCCGAGGAGGTGACGAGGCTCGCGTCCGGGGTCTCGCCCGGGTTCGTGACCCCGTCGAGCCCGGTGTCCTCGTTGTTCGAGGCGGTCACGGTCAGCTGGCCGTCGCGTGGCAGCAGGTCCTCGCTGTCGAGCGAGCGGCGGGCCGGCAGTCCCGGGGAGCGGCGCTGGTCCTCGCTCACCACGCCGAGGTCGATGTGGAGCTTGAGCGAGTTGCCGGGGACGCGCGGCACCTTGGTCGGGTCGCGGAAGTCGTTCACCCACAGCTCGATGAACTGGGCCCGCGAGAGGTCGAGGCCGACCGCGTCGAGCGGGTAGGTGAGCCCCACCCACAGCGGGTCCCCGGGGGCCGCCCACGGCGCCGGCGGCCGCCGCGGGACGGAGATCGCCAGCACCTGGCGCGAGTTCTGGGCGCCCTGCGCGTCGGTGAGGTTGGGCCGCAGCTCGCGCTCCTTCACCGCGTTCAGGGGCGTGAACCAGTGCACCTCCGCGTTGCGCTGGTAGGCCTGGATGGTGTCCGGGATGCCGTTCACCATGCGGCTCGGCATGCTCGACCAGGTCCAGCGCTCGGGGGTCATCGTCAGCGACACCGCGTCGCGCACCCCCTCCATGTCGTCGATGAACACCTCGTTGAAGGTGTTCGGGTTGGGGAACGAGGCCCCCACCTCGGCGGACACGTTGAACTCCGACGGGGCGGTCGTCCGCACCCCCGGCAGCGCGTCCACCCAGCGGGTCAGGAACTCGGGACGCATCCGCCACTCGGCGTTCAGGTCGCCGATCAGCACCCGCGACGGCTCCTCGCCCAGGCGCGGGCGCAGGTCCTGGGCGCCCTTGCTCTCGTACATGAAGGCGCCGCCGAAGTGCCGGTCCCGGCCGGCGAGCCGGAACGCGCTGCCGAGCAGCGTGCGGCCCGCCTGCTGGAAGAGGGGCGCGTAGGAGTAGTCCACGTTGACCTGGTCGGAGGGGCCCGGGCTGGCCTTGAGCGTGACGCGCCCCAGGTCGTAGTCGATCGTGTAGTCGCGGTCGCGCTCGAGGCGGCGACCGTTGACGGTCACGGCGTCCGAGCCCTCGATGATGTTGCTGCGGCCGAGACTGATCTCGTTCGAGGCGCGCGAGGCCGTGAACTCGAGGTCGATGTAGTACTGGCTGTCGAGCGAGCGGAGCGGGTTGCGCTTGTCGTAGATCTCGCGGTTGCGCGCGTTGGGGGCGCCCGCCGGGCCGACCAGCGAATCCCGCCGGAACAGGACCGCGCTCAGGCTGCGGTCGAAGGGCCGCGCGGGATAGGCGGGGTCGTCGGCGATGCGCGGCGCGAACGGCCGCGGGTCGAAGAAGAACAGCGTGCCGTTCTCGTAGTCCACGAACAGCCGGCTGGTGTTGTCCGGCAGCGTGCCGTCCACCTTGCCGTCGTGCTGCCGGTAGATCGGGGTGCCGCGCGTCTCGTCGAAGTTGTCGAGCCCGAGCACCTCCGTGTACGGCACCGGCTCGCCGTTGCCCGACACCAGGAACATGACCGGCGGGTCGTCGACGCCCTGGCGGATCGTCAGGTTGAACGTGCGGGGGTCGATCCGCTGGCCGGCGAGCTGGTAGAAGTTGCGCAGCTCGAGCTCGCGGGTCGCCGCGAAGTCGCTCGCCGGGTCGAACAACCCGTCCGGCGTGGCGGGCAGCTTGTTCAGCGGCGCGCGCAGGAGCTTCATCGTCCGCGCCGACGCCCCGTCGGTGTCGAGCGTGTCGGCGCCGCCCATCGCCAGCACCGGCCCCACCGCCTGCCCGCCGCTCACGTTGCGGTAGCTGTAGGTGACGGCCAGCCGCTGGGACTCCCCGGTCACCCCGCGCTTCATGCGGATGACCTTGTAGCGCGGGCCGTAGACGTCGTTGAGGATCTCGTAGTCGTTCTCGGCGCCCTGGGTGAGCAGGGTGAAGAACCCGCGCACCGCGGGCGTCGGCATCGAGTCGGGCGGGCACGGGTTGCTCACCGTGCAGGAGTCGAGACGCGCCCCGCGCGGATCCACGAACGCGCGGCCGCGGATCGCGTTGACCCGGTTCGCGTAGTTGTTCCCGTCGTCGAAGTAGAGCCGGATGCTGCTCTGGTCGATCTCCTGGGTCCCGAACGCGGGATCGCTCGGGTCGTAGAGCAGGAAGTACACGCCGCGGACGTAGTCGTAGTCGTTCAGGGTCTGGGTCTGGCGCGAGGAGCCGCCGGCGTAGGAGGCGCGCTCGCTCTTGCCCTCCTGCTTGCTCGCCAGCACCGTGAAGTCGAGCGGGCCCAGCCGGGTGGTCGCCTTCATCCCGAACAGGCCCTCGTTCTGCCCGCTGTAGGAGACGTACTGGGTGCCCGGCAGGGACAGGTTCGTGTTGCCGAGGTCGAGCGCCTGGATGACGTCGTCCTCGTCGCCCTTGTAGTTGATCGCGATCTTGTTCGCGAGCGGGATCTGGATCGCCGAGTTCTGCAGCAGGTTGACCTTGACCCGGTCCGACAGCTGGCCCTCGAGCCGGATGTCGAGGTCCTGCTCCATGTCGAGCGCCGGGAACAGGGAGCGGCGCTGGCCGAGCACGCTCTGCTCGTTCGTCCACTCGCTGGTGCCGGCGAGCTTGATGTGCTCCGAGCCCGACACGTTGATCGCCGGCCCGCCCGGCCCGAGGATGCTGGTGTAGACCTTGGGCAGGTGGACGGGGAGGTTGAACTGGAGGCCGCCGGGACGCTGCCCCCCGAACCCGGTCGCGCCGGCCGGGTTGTTCACGCTCTGGCGCGAACGCTCCGCCCACACCCGCCGGAAGTTCTGCTCGGCCATCTCGCGGTGGAACTCGGTGAGCGGGACGCGGGTGCCCTGGCCGAGCCGCACCTCGCCCAGCTCGGGCCGGGCGATGACGGTCCCCGAGTCGGTGTCGACCGAGACCTGCAGCCGGCGGGGGTCGTTGCTGAGCCGCAGGCCGGCGCCGGCGGGCGCGATGCGGGGCAGGGCGGCGAACACGTACTGGTTCTCGACCGCCAGCAGCGGCCACGGCTTCCAGACCGGCGGCAGCGTGTCCACCACCGCCTCCCGCGGCGGCCGCAGCCTGGTCAGCTTCTTCAGGCCGGGGATGCCGGGGAGTCCGATCAGCAGGCCGACGAGCGGCAGGGTCAGGGCGGAGGACATTCAGTAGGAGGACCGGGCGCGCTCGGGGGGGCCGGGAGCACGGCGCGACCGTAGCAGGGCAAGCCTCGATGGTCAAAGCCCTTAGGGCCGAATTGGGTCGCTCCCCTCCCGACCCTTGCGGTAGGCTGCGCAGCCGTGCGGATCCTCCACTCGTACATCCTTCGCTCCCATCTGGTTCCGTTTCTCCTCGGCTTCGGTGTGGTCACGTTCGTCCTGGTCATGGACGTCCTGTTCGACTACCTCGACCTGGTGCTGAACCGCGGCGTCGCGGTGGGGACGGTGGCCCAGCTGTTCCTGCTCTCGCTCGGCTACATCGTCGCGCTGTCCGCCCCCTGCGCCGTCCTGGTCGCCGTCCTCATGACCTTCGGCCGGCTGTCGCAGGACCACGAGATCACCGCGCTGCGGGCGAGCGGCGTCAACCTGGCCCGGGTGCTGGCGGGGCCGCTGGCTGCGGCCACCGTGCTCACCGGGGCCCTCACCTACTTCAACGACCGCATCCTGCCCGAGACGAACCACGCGTTCGCCAACCTCCTCATCGACATCGGCCGGATGCGGCCCACGGTCAAGCTCCAGGAGGGGGTGTTCATCACCGACTTCCCCGGCTACGACCTGCTCGTCCAGTCGGTGAACGGGCGTACGAACGAGATGAAGGGCATCACGATCTACCAGATGAACCCGGGCGGGCTCCCGACCACGATCCTCGCCCGCAGCGGCTTCCTCTCCTACACGCGCGACGGGCGCACGGCGGTGCTGGAGCTGCGGGACGGCGAGATCCACGACATCCCGGCCGACGAGGGGGACACGCGCAAGTACCGGCGCCTGCTGTTCAAGACCCACGTCATCTACATCGCCGGGGCGGGGGCGATCCTCGAGCGGTCGGTGCGCACCCAGCGCAGCGACCGGGAGCTGAGCGCCGGCGCGCTGGCCGCCGTGCGCGACAGCGTGGCGGCCGGCTACGCGCTGCAGCTCGCCGCGAAGCGCCGGCACCTCGAGGAGGCGGGGCTCGGCGCCGAGGCGTGGGCGCTGGCCCCCGAGGCCGCCCCGCTCCCGCGCCGGCTGGCGGCGCTGTGGGACCGGGTGCGCGGGCGCGGCGACGCCCTCGCCGCGCTCGAGCGGCGGGCGCCGGCCTTCGCCACCGAGCTGGCGCTGTGGCGCATCGAGCGCTCGGCGATGCGCCGGCGCGTCGCCGAGCTGTCGGTCGAGATCCACAAGAAGTTCTCGCTGCCGGTCGCCTGCATCGGGTTCGTGCTGGTCGGGGCGCCGCTCGGGATGCGCGTGCGGCGGGCGGGACCGGCGGTGGCGTTCCTCTCGATCGCCTTCTTCGTCTTCTACTGGGTGTGCCTGGTCGGCGGCGAGGAGCTCGCCCGCCGCTCGCTGTTCCCGCCCTGGCTGGCGATGTGGCTCCCCAACCTGGTGCTGGGGGCGGTCGGCCTCGACGGGACGCTGCGGGCCTGCGAGGTGCCGCTGCCGTGGCACCGCCGGCCCGCCCCGCCGCCGGCCGACGGGACCGCGGGCGCGCGGACCGCCGCGTGAGGATCCTCGACCGTTACCTGTTCCGCGAGTTCGTCGCGTACCTGGCGCTGGGACTCATCGGCTTCATCGTCATCTTCACCGTGGTGGACGTCATCGAGAAGATCGACGTCTTCCTCGACCATCGTGCCCCCACCGCACTGGTGCTCCGCTACTACCTGTACCGGGCGCCCGAGGTCGTGGTCCAGGTGCTCCCGGTGGCGATGCTGCTCGCCACCTTCCTGGCGCTCGGCCAGCTGAACAAATTCGGCGAGCTGACCGCCATGCGCTCGGCCGGGATCTCGCTCGCGCGCATCCTCGCCCCCGTCTTCGCCACCGCGGCGTGCGGGGCGGTCGCCGCGCTGCTGCTGGGCGAGCTGGTCGTGCCCGCCGCGAACCGCGAGCGCGACCGGATCTACGAGGACCGCATCCAGAGCATCAGCAAGGGACCGACCAGCGAGCGCGCCGACGTCACCTACCTCGGCGGCGGCGGCCGGATCTACTACATGCGTCTCTACGTGGTGCCGGAGCGGCGCATGCACGAGGTCTCCGTGCAGCAGTTCCGCGACGGCGCGCTGGTGATGCGGATCGACGCCGCCGAGGCGACCTGGGACGGCCGCCGCTGGGCGTTCACCTCGGGGACCGTGCGCACGTTCCGCGGCGGCGAGGAGCGCGCGCAGGCGTTCGAGCGCTGGGCGAGCGACGCGATCGCCGAGCCGCCCGAGAGCTTCGCCCGCGAGGGGCGGCGCCCGCACCAGATGAATTACCTCGAGCTGCGGGCGCACGTCATCAAGCTGCGCGCGAGCGGGGCGCGGGTGGCGAACTACCTGGTCGACCTCCACATGAAGCTGGCGTTCCCGCTCATCAACCTCATCGTCATCCTCATCGGCGCCCCGGTCGCCACGCGCCTGCGGGCGAACAGCGTCGCGCTCGGCTTCGGGCTGGCGGTGACGATCTCGTTCGCCTACTACGCCTTCATGCAGTCCGGCAAGGCCCTGGGGCACAACGGCGCGCTGCCGCCCTACCTGGCGGCGTGGCTCGGCGACCTGGTGTTCGGCGGCGTCGGCATCGTCATGATGGTCCGCGCCCAGCGCCGCTAGCTCAGCGCGAACGCCTCGCCCAGGGTGTCGAGCCCGGCGCAGAACGCGAGGTCGCGCCGCCAGGCGTCCCCCATCGCGCACAGGTCGCGCGCGTGCGCGGCGCCGGCGACCAGGGCGCGCACGTCGTCCGCGTTGCGCGGGGCGAGGGTGCGGGCGAGCCGCGCCGCCGCACCGGTGGCGACACCTCCGTGCGGCTCGAGACGCGCGATCAGCAGCCCGGCGCAGGCCGCGTCCTCGAGGCAGAATCCGCCCAGCTTCCCGGCGCAGACGATGGTCACCTCGGACTCCCCGCGCACCCGCTCGACGACCGCGCCGGCGTTGACGAACGCGGCGAGCCAGCGATGCCGGGCCCGCCGCGCCGCGAGCAGGGCGAGCGAGCCGTTCGTCGAGGCGAAGGCCAGGGTCCGACCCGCCACCCGCTCCGTCGTGTACTCGAACGGGGAGTTGCCGAGGTCGAACCCGGGGACGATGCGCCCGTCGCGCTCGCCGCAGGCGAGGGTGTCGGGCCCGCGGGCCCGCAGGGCGAGGGCCTCGCCGGGGGTGGCGGCCGGGACCACGCCGCGCGCGCCGCGGGCGAGCGCGACGGTGAGCGTGGTCGTGGCGCGCAGCACGTCGACGATCACGGCGCAGGGGCCCCCGACCTCGACGCCGGCGGGCGAGAGCAGGACGGAGACGCGCACGGGCGCGACCCTACCAGAGACGGCCGCGGGACGTGTCCACGCCACCGGCCACGACGCGACCCCCGCACGCCCGGAAATGGCGGGAGCGCGCCGCGCCGGTGGACCTGCGGGACCTCAGGGCGTGACGCGCTCCGCGCGCCCCGAGGCGATCAGCTCGCGGGTGATGCGGTCGAGGGAGACGGCCACCTCCTGCGACACCCGTCGCTGCTCGCGCCCCAGCTCGGACTGCTGCCCGCCGAGGTCGCGCTGCCTCCGCCCGAGCTCGGCCTGCTGGGCGCCCAGCTCCGATTGCAGCTCGCCCGCCTCCTGCTGCCGGCGCCGGATCTCCGCCGCCTCGCCCGCGCCCCCGCGCGGGTCGGCGTCACGCCCGGCGCGCGCCGCGGCGAGGGTGGCCTGCTGCCGGCCGAGCTCCGCCTGGATCCGCCCGAGCCGGCCCTGCCGGCGGCCCAGCTCGCCCTGCAGCCGCCCCAGTTCGCGCTGGCGCTTCCCCAGCTCGCGCTGGCGCCGGCCCAGCTCCTGCTGCGGGGCGAACAGCTCGGCGACCGCGCGCAGGGCGCCCGCGTCCGTCACCAGGTAGCGGTCGTCGCCGCGCCGGAACCAGAACGCCTCGCCGCGGGCGCGTCGCGCCGCCCGCTCCGCCTCGCGCCAGTCCTCGCGCTCGCCACGCCCCGAGCGGTGGTCCCCTCCCTCCCGCCACAGGACCCACGCGTCCACCCCGGTCGCGCCCTCCCGGTCGTCCGCGCCCCGCACCGGGGCGCCCGCGGCGAGCAGCGGCAGGGCGAACAGGGCGGCCACGAGCGGCCGCCGCCAGCGGCGTGGATGGGCGTCCATGGGGCACCTCCTCGGGTGGACGACGACGTCCCGGAACCGCCGGACCCGGCGTCGCGGCTCCTCGAGAAGGTCTGACGGGCGCGGGGCGCGGAAGGTTGGGGCGTCGGGCCCGTCCGCGCACGCGCGGCGCGCCGCGGCGCGACGAGCGGGGTCCCGTGGCCTTGCGGCCACGGTCGAGCGAGGCGCCGCCCGCGCCTCGCGGCCGCTCGGGCGTCCCCGGGCCCCGCCTAGTCCGAGGGGACCGGCTCCTGCTGGAGCAGCGCCGCGACGAAGTGGGTGTCGATGTCGCCCGCCTGGAAGCGCGGGTCGCGCAGGGCGACCTGGTGGAACGGCAGGGTGGTCTTGATGCCCTCGACGATCATCTCCTCGAGGGCGATCTCCATCCGCCGCAGCGCCTCGGCACGGTCCTTCCCGTAGGCGATGAGCTTGCCGATCATCGAGTCGTAGAACGGCGGCACGGTGTAGCCCGCGTACACGTGGCTGTCGACGCGGATGCCCGGCCCGCCCGGCTTGTACCAGTAGGTGACCTTCCCGGGACTGGGGCGGAACCCGCGCTCGTGGTCCTCCGCGTTGATGCGGCACTCGATCGCGTGCCCGCTCCACTCGACGTCGTCCTGGGCGAGCG
>CAZKQE010000028.1:0-14244 GCA_964554725.1 uncultured bacterium | reverse complement strand
GACCCCCGTTGACACTCGCTCGTCGGCTTCCCTAGTATGCCGCCTCCGTGCGTCGCGCACCTCGTTGACCGCGCCGCCTTCCCCGGGAGGCGGCGGACGTTTGTCGGCACGACCGTAGGCCGTGGCCTCGATCCGGTCGGGTCGGAACAAGGAGTCTGGATGGGCCCTTCACGAGGGGTTCTGAGGAACGCGATCGTCACCACCGTCCTGCTGGCCGCCGTCTGCGGCGCCGGCCCGGCCGCGGCCCAGCGGCTGGAGGCCTCCCTGCGGGCGCTCGACTACGCGCCGGACCCCATCGCGCGCAGCCCGCGCCTGCTCGGGATGGGTCGCCTGACGCTCGCCGACGACACCCACAACCGGATCGACCTGTGGGACTTCGCCGGGAATCCGGTGGGGATCGCCGCCGCCGAGTCGGTGAGCGTGCTCGAGTACCGTCCGCTGGTGCGCAACCGCTCCGTCCTGCGCGACATCCTCACGCCGCCCCCGGTGCGCGAGCGGCAGGAGCTGGCCGCCCGCTCGGTGCGACACGGGCTCGAGACGTGGCGGCGGCAGTCCGGCAGCCCCGCCTACGGCCTGCTCGCCGAGGTGGTGACGCTCGACGTGGACCGCCCCTACGGCCACGCGGTCGAGCGACGGGGCCGCATCGCGCTGCCCGCCCTGCTCGGCGCCGTGAACGGCCGGGTGCCGTGGCTCAAGACCGACCGGATCGACTACGCGCTGCGGCTCGGCTACTCGCTCGAGACCTTCAAGGACGGCTACTATGAGTTCCTGAGCCTGCCGGAGGGCGACTACCTCGGGCACGAGAGCGCGATCGTGCCGCCGCCCGACCTGTTCACCCCGGACCGGTCCGAGACCTCGAACCTGCAGGGCGGGGTGGGCCTCGGCTGGCGGGTGACGCGCGGCATCCGGGCCGCGGTCCAGTACGACCGCGCGCGGGTCAAGGTGCGCTCGAAGCACGAGGGACTGCGCTCGACCTCGAAGGTCGACGAGGACCGTCCGTTCGACCTCGGCCAGGCATCGCTGGTCGGACGGCTCGGGCCCCATCTGGAGTGGGGCGCCGACGGCCGGGCCTGGCGTTCGTCGTCGGAGGAGTTCTTCTTCTGGTCGGTCTCCGCCGGGCCGACGCAGGGACCGCTCGGCGGGAGCGGCAAGCGGCTGGACCGCGAGGAGAAGGGGACCGCGCTGCGCACCCGCGTGCGCTGGACCCAGGGGGCGCTCGAGCTGGGCGCCGCGTTCGGGACCACGTTCCGGCGCGAGATCATCCGGCCCTGGTACCGCACGTCGAGCGGCGATCCGGTCGGCTTCAACGATTTCCTCGACGAGGTGGGGACCCGCCCGGGCGCCGACACCCTGCTGCTGCCGGCACGGGTCCGCGCCTCGCACGTGGACGAGCGGGGGATCCGTTTCTCGGGCGGCGGCGCCTGGCGCCTGCCGGGCGAGCGCGGCGTGGTGGGCGCCGAGTTCCACCGCTGGCGGCTCGCCACCGACGAGGTCGCCATCGGCTCCGGCCCGCGGCCGACCGGCTGGGAGATGCGGGTGGGGGCGGAGGTGCGCTGCAGCCGGACCCTGCGCGCGCGCGCCGGCTGGAACTACGGCATCCACGACGCCGACGACCTGACGGCGGACAACGCCGACCGGAGCGTGGTCGCGACCGGTGGCTTCGGGTACTCGCCCGCGGGCGCCCGCTGGAGCATGGACCTCGGCTACGCCTACCAGTGGGACCGTCCCGACTACGTGGACCCGGCGCGGGTGCGGGGGAACGGCCAGCAATTGGCCGTCCAGATGAGGTGGCCGTTCTGATCGGGTCCGGCCGCGATTCGGGCTTGACAGAAGGCTGGCATCGGAGACATATTCCCCGGTGACAGGGCGTTGGGTCCGCGTGACAGGGTGGACGGTCGTTTCGTCCCCGGCGCGGGAGGTTGTTCGGCGCGCTCCGTCCTCCGGATCCCCTCCGGACGTGAGACCAGGCCCGTTCCGGCGGTTGACGCAACCTGTGAACGCCACCTAGCGATGGCTCAACCCGAACGCGCGAAATGCGTTGACAGTGCACGCGGCGATTGGCATCGTGGGCACGCTCCATGCGTGGCGCGCCCCACGGCCGCCCCTCACCACCCGAGGTCCAGTCGAATGATCCACATCGGCAGACGTTTGGTCGCGGCGGCGGGATCCGCTGCCCTCGTGCTCATGATGGCCGGGCCGGCCTTTCCGCAGGGAGGCCCGCCGGTCGGACGCGTCACCGGCAAGGTCAGCGAGAAGGGCGGCGATCCGATCGCCTTCGCGAACGTGATCGTCCTCGGCACCAAGCAGGGGACCCAGACCGACGAGAACGGGAACTTCGTGCTGGTCGGCGTGCCGGTCGGGACCGCCCAGATCCAGGTGCAGCCGCTCGGGTACGACAAGCAGGTGCAGGAGGTCCAGGTCAGCGCCGGCGGGACCGCCACCCTGAACTTCAGCTTCAGCGCCTCGAAGGTCGTGAAGACGATCGACGAGATCGAGGTGCGCGCCGAGAAGCGGATCGACGTCAAGACCTCGGAGACCAAGCAGTTCATCTCGGCCGAGAAGCTCAAGGACCTGCCCGTGGACGACCTGCGCTCCGCGGTGGCGACCAAGGCGGGCGTCGTCGCGGTGGGCGACCAGCTCCACTTCCGCGGCGGCCGCTCCGGCGAGGTGAAGTTCCAGTTCGACGGCGTCGAGGTCTCGGACCCGCTCGGGGGCCGTGGCCCCAACATCGCGAATCTGGCGGTCGCCGGCACCGAGATCCGCTCGGGCGGATTCGACGCCGAGTACGGCAACGCGCTGTCGGGGGTGATCTCGGTGAACACCCGCGAGGGCACCGACCAGTTCCGTGGCGAGGTGCGCTGGGACACCGACCGGTACGGCGACCCGTCCAAGACCTTCAACAACTACGACCGGTTCACCTTCGGCTTCGGCGGCCCGACGCCGATCAAGAAGCTGACCTACTACGCGACCTACGAGGGCACCTTCAGCGACACCTACCTCAAGTCGAGCCTCACGAAGTCGCGCCACACGCTGCTCGACTTCCTGCAGTTCGGCTTCCGGCAGAGCAACTCGATCAACACGAACTTCAAGCTCGCCTACCGCGCGAACCCGCGCAACAAGTTCACGCTCGAGACGATCAACAACCACTCGATCTTCACCCCCTACAACCACCTCTGGAGCCGCGAGGGCTACGTCAAGGTGACGTACGACACGCTGCCCGGGAACCCGCCGCGCGTCACCCCGCGCTACGGGACCTGGTCGGGCACCCAGGAGGACAGCACCTTCGTCTACCAGAACATGCCGGACCACGTGCCGACGACCGACGACCGCTTCCAGCAGTTCACCGGCGTGTGGACCAGCCAGCTGTCGGACAAGAGCGTCTGGACCACGCGCGTCGCGTCGGTCCGCTTCCGCACCCTGTCGTCGGTGAAGGGCAAGGAGCCGTGGCAGTACGAGGTGCGCAGCCCCGAGTACTGGAACGGGAACACCTCCGCCGGGAGCGAGCAGAACCCCTACTTCGCGACCCATGGCGACTTCCCGCAGTACCTGCGGCGGCACACCGGCACCTACACGCTGAAGAGCGACTTCTCGACCCGCAAGGTCAAGCAGCACACGCTGAAGACCGGCATCGAGGTGAAGTACAACCGGGTCGAGAACCTGAGCCTCAGCCTGCCGAACTCCGAGAACAACGGGCTGCCGGGCGCCACCCGGTCGTCGTTCCTCAACTACAACCCGGAGGGCGCCGCCTACTTCCAGGACCGCTGGGAGTTCGAGGGGCTGGTGCTCAACGCCGGGCTGCGCTACGACATGTTCACCCCCGGAGACCAGGTCGCGACCAGCGACCTGCCGAGCGGCAAGCGGTTCAAGCAGCAGCTGAGCCCGCGTCTCGGCATCGCCTACCCGATCTCGGACAAGGACGTGCTGAGCTTCCACTACGGCCGCACCTACCAGACCCCGTCGCGGAACTTCGTGTTCGAGAACCGCGGCATCGGCTCGGCGGTCGGCGTCCAGGGCAACCCGGACCTCGAGCCCGAGACCAACATCGCCTACCAGGCCGGCGTCCAGCACCTGTTCTCGCGTGACATCTCGGGCCAGTTCTCGGTGTTCTTCAAGGACATCTACGGGCTCATCACGGCGCGGCAGCGGCCGGACGACCCCGACCAGACCCGCTACTGGGCCAACGGCGACTACGCCAGCGCGCGCGGCTTCGAGGCGAGCCTGATCAAGAGCTTCAGCCACAAGTTCTCGGCCGAGATCAACTACACGTACCAGATCGCCACCGGTGTGGCGTCCGACCCGAACCAGGCGCTTCAGTTCTTCAACGGTGGCCGGCTCTACCTGCCGATCTCCGAGCAGCCGCTCAACTGGGACCAGCGCACGACGATCAGCGTCCAGGGCGTCATCCGGGACCCGGGCAAGTGGGGCCTGCGCATGCTGTGGGTGTACGGGTCCGGTTTCCCGTTCACGCCCACCTTCCGCAACGACCGGCGCCCGGATCCGGCGCTCGAGAACTCGCGCCGGCAGCCGTCGAACTCGAACCTCACGCTCGACGGCGACAAGTACTATCGGATCTGGGGACAGAACGTGACGGTGTTCGTCGACGCCCGCAACGTGCTCGGCGTGCGCAACCTCGCCAGCATCGCGCAGGGCACCTTCCCGAACCCGTTCCTGAACACCGGCGGCGCCAGCGACTACCTCATCTACTACACCGAGACGGGTCGCGCCGGCGGAGCGTACCTGAAGGACGTCAACGGGGACGGGACCGCCGACTGGGTCCCGGTCAACGATCCGCGCGTGTTCCAGGAAGGCCGCAACGTGCGCATGGGCGTCAGCGTCAGCTTCTGATCCAGACCCGACCGGGGGAGAGGGAGACGAACCATCCATGAGGCGAGTTCGCGTTTGGTCGGTGACGGGTCTGGTCGTGCTCGCGCTGGCGGGCCTCTCGTCGCGGGCCCATGCCCGCGCGGACGAGGCGATGCTGCAGGAGTTCAAGGCCGCCTATCCGGAGTACTTCCGTCCCCAGGGGGACGGCCGCGTGCGCCCCATGGCGGTGCCGGACATCTTCGGGCCGGGCGCGGTCCTCGACGTCGGCAACGTCTACATGAAGGTGACGAACTTCGGGCTGTTCGGGAATCCCTTCCCGGGCCTGTCGAGCGATCCTTCCGGCCAGTGGCCGGGGGCTTCGGGCATCGAGTACCTCTCGTTCGTGCTGCTCAGCGTCGGCGGCGTCAACTCCACCGCGACCGACCCGGCGGCGGTACGCCGCGTGAGCCTGCAGGCCGAGTGGCGGCCCCTGACCCTCGACCCCGAGGACCGCATGTACCGGTCCTACGACGGTCAGATCTTCGGGCAGCGGCTCAGCGACGATGACCTCGACTCGCGACGGGCGGACCCGCTCGACGCGGCCCAGTTCCTCGACGAGGACTTCCAGGACGGGCGCGACAACGACGGCGACGGCCTGATCGACGAGGACTACGCCGCGCTGGGGCAGAAGATGTGGTCCTGCACGATGTGGGACAACACGGCGCAGGCGCTGGCCGCGGTCTTCAACGAGAAGCACGTGCCGCTCAACCTCGAGTGCCGCCAGACCGCGTTCGCCTACTCGGTGCCCGGCTTCCAGGACTTCAACGTCGTCACCTGGACGATCTACAACCGCTCGGGTCACGGCCTCGACAGCATGTACGTGGGGCTGCGCTGGGACCTCGACGCGGGCCCGGCCGACAACCCCTCGTATTTCGCCGACGACCTCGACATCCCGTTCTTCCCGCACGGGGACTTCACGGTGCGGCTCGGGGACGGCAGCAAGTACGCCGCCAAGCTGGATCCCAAGGGCAACCGCCGGCAGCTCGAGCATCCCGACGTGCAATCGGTTCCGGAGGGGGTGCCGCTCTGCCCCGAGGTGAACCTGCGGGTCAACGGGTTCTCGATCGCCGACAACGATGGCGACGAAGGACGCACGTTCGGCATCCCGTCGGTCCTGCTGCTGGGCCACACGGTGGACCCGCGCGGGATGATGGCGCCCCCCAGGGTCGGCTGGCACAGCTTCCGCTCGTTCATCGCCGGCACGCCCTACGCCTCCGGCGGCAACCCGGCGACGGACGCGCAGCGGTTCGAGATGTTCGAATCGACCGCCGGGATCAACCCCGAGACCGGATTCATCGACGTCATCCCGGTGGACCAGGAAGGGGACATCCAGGGCTGGGCGGTCATCGGGCCGTTCGGCAACACGGACGCGAACGGGGTGGCCCATCCGATCCCGGACGGCGGCAGCATCGAGGTGACGATCGCCTTCGCGGTGCAGCGCGGGGACAACGTCACCGTGAACCAGTACCCGAACGACTATCAGAGCTATCTGAACGGCACCATGTCGGTGGCGGACCTGTTCGCGAAGTACCCCGCGCTCGAGAACGCCTTCGCCGCCCAGGTCGCGTACGAGGGCGTCTACGACAACCCACCGAGCGAACTGGCGGACGACCTCAACATCAACACCCCCGACTTCCACGGCCGCGAGACGCGGCTGCGCGCGCCCAAGGGCTTCATCCAGAGCGCGTCGGACTGCCGTGACGAGGGCGCGCAGCGCCAGATCAACGAGTTCGGCTACACCTGGTTCGACTTCGACTGCGACTGGTGCACCGGGGTGTGGGTCGCGGGCTCCGGCGCCGGTGGCGGCCAGGGCATGTACCTGCGGCGCTGGAACACCGCGGCGCCGCCTCCGAACCCGAACCTGAACGTCTCGGCAGTCTACAACTTCGAGTCGAATCCCGACCGCCGCGTGACCCCTTCCGGCGACGGGCAGATCACGCTCGCCTGGGACAACCTCTCCGAGGTGACGGTGGACCCCGAGAAGGGGCACTTCGACTTCCGCTCCTTCCGGGTGTGGAAGGCGGCGGACTGGCGGCGTCCGGTGGGCGCCTCGGGTCCGGCGGACGACAACTGGGCGCTGCTCGGCCACTACCGGTTCTTCGACTACGCCGCCAGCAACCGCGAGCTGTTCTCGGACAGCGCGATGACCGCCCGGGGGTTCAGCGCTCCGGCGTTCGACAGCGTCCGGGCCGGCACGCCGGTGTGCCCGCAGGTGTTCATCCCGAACCTGAGCCTGCAGACGATCGTGCTCGACAAGGCGCGGTTCGCGAGCGCGAACGTCGCGGCCGACTGGGTGCGCACGCGCGGATACAAGTACGTGGACAACGTCAGCGAGGACGCGACCAGCTGGCGCTTCACCCAGGAGGCCGGGAGCTGCAAGACCGGCTCGTTCCACACCGTCGGGCTCGAGGACTCCACCGTCCACGCGGAGGTCTGCATCAACCCGCTCGCCGAGAAGACGGGCTACCGCGTGCCGATGTGTCTCAACAGCGGCGACCTGTGGGATCAGCAGAACGGCGGCGTGCTGCGGGCGGTCGCGAGCACCTGCCCGGCCCGCGCGCCCGACGGCACCTGCCTCGCCGACACCATCCCGTGCGTCCGGGAAGGACTGGGCTGCCGGGAGGAAGTCGGCAAGGTGGTGGACACCGACAACGTGATCATCTCGAAGACCCAGTACGAGGTGGGTCGCTACCAGCTGGTGGACCGCGAGGTCAAGAACGGCTTCGTCTACTTCTACTCGGTCACCGCGGGCGACTCGAGCTCCTCCGGCACCCTCGACACCCGCGACGACGAGCTGGTCGGCCGCCGCGCCGCGGTCGAGGCGGAGGGCGTGGTGCCGCAGGCCGCGGCGCGGAGCGACCGCGGCGTGTGGGTGGTGCCGAACCCCTATCGCGGGTACTCGGACCTGAACCGTCGCTCGTCGGCCTGGGACCTCACGCCCAACGCTTCCGACCCGACCGGGACCCACATCGACTTCTTCGGCATGCCGCGGGGCGCGTGGACGCTCAGCATCTTCACGGTCTCCGGCGACCTCGTGCAGGTGCTCCGCTCCTCGGACGAGGTGAACCAGTCGCTGCGTGGCCCGGTGACGGTGCGCAACCCGAACTACAACCCGAACCTTCCGCCCGACCCGGTGCTCAATCCGGAGACGATCTCGGTCCCGGGGTTCAACCGGCAGCAGGACAATCCGAACGACGGGCAGGCGCGTTGGAATCTCATCACCCGGAGCGGCCAGGACGTCGTGAGCGGCATCTACATGTTCGTGGTCGAATCCGACCTGGGGACGCAGCGCGGCCGGTTCGTCATCATCCGCTAGCTCGCCGTGGGCGAAGGAGGAATCCAGTGAGAAAGCTGATCGCGACCGTCGGGCTGCTGGGGATGATGCTCCCCGGAGTCGCGGGCGCTGCACAGATCTTCGAGAAGGTCGGGACGTTCGATGGCCAGTTCCTGAAGATCGGCATCGGCGCCCGCGCGGCGGCGATGGGGGGCGCGTTCGTCGCGGTGGCCGACGACGCGAGCGCGCTCTACTGGAACGCGGCCGGCATCGCCCGTATCGACGCCGACAAGTCCGAGCTCCAGTTCAACCACGCGATCTGGCCGGCGGACCTCAAGTTCTCCCAGTTCGGGTACGTGTTCCACACGAAGCGGATCCCGGGCGCGATCGGGATCAGCGTGCGGTCGCTCTACATGGACCCGATGATCGAGACCACGGCCTATCAGCCCGACCCGTTCGTCGGCACCGGCCGCACGTTCGACGCCGGCTACATGGCCGCGGGCCTGACCTACGCGCGCTCGTTCACCGACAAGTTCAGCGCCGGCGTGACCGCGAACTTCATCCACGAGGGGCTGGCGGAGCTGTCGCAGAACACCTACGCATTCGACATCGGGACGCTCTACGACGTCGGCACCATGGGCATGCGCATCGGCATGGCGATCACGAACATGGGCACCGACGTGCAGTTCATCGAGCGGACCGCCCGGCTTCCGTCCGTGTTCCGCGTCGGCACCTCGGCGACCCTGCTCCAGTCGGCCGGGCAGCAGCTGGTCGGCTCGTTCGAGTTCTCCCACCCGCCCGACAACGCCGAGCGCCTGAACGTGGGCGCCGAGTACGCTTTCCGTAACTACGTGTTCCTGCGCGGCGGCTACAACGTCAACTACGACGCCGAGGGCGCGGCGGGGGGCGTCGGCTTCCGCTTCCCGGTCTCCTTCGCCGGCACCGCCGACTTCGACTACGCCTACACGGACATGAAGGTGCTGGGGGCGGCGCATCGGTTCTCCCTCAAGTTCTCCTTCTAGGACGGGCTGGGGCGGCCGGGAACCGTGAGATGAGCCGGGGTCCGGCCGCCCGACCCGTGCCGGGGCGCGGCCCGCTCCGGGCGGTGCGCGCGTCGCTCCTGGCGCTCGCGCTCGTCGCCGTCGCGCCGTCGACGCGCGCCGCCGACCCGGGCGACGAAGGCCCGGGCGAGCTGCCCTGGCGGGTCGCCGGCGGCATCGGCTTCACGGTGGATGCCGCCGCGTTCCCCGACTCGGCCGGACACGTCCTCGAGGTCTACCTGCGGGTCCCGCCCGCCACCCTGGGGAAGCTGGTCGCGGACGAGGAGGGCGCCCGCCGGCTGCGCGTCACGGCACGGGTCACGAACCGCTTCGGCGGCCGTTCGCAGGAGCGCCACCAGGACTTCACGATCGCGGCCGCGGACACCGCGCACGGGTTCGGCAAGGTGGTCCTGCTGCGCTTCACCGCGCGCCCGGGGCCCGCGCGGCTGCGGGTCAAGCTCGAGGACCTGCTCTCGCGCAAGCGCGGGATCGGCTACATCGGCCGCCGGGTCACGGAGTCGGCCGCGGTGGAAGGGGAGCTGACGATCCCCGCCCCGCAGGCCGGTCGCCACCTCTCCGACCTCGAGTTCCTGTGGGTGCGCGGCGACGCCCCCGGGGCCTCGGCGTTCCGACGCGGGGAGCATGTCGCGATCCCCAACCCCGAACGGCTCTACGGGCTGCTCGCGAGCGAGTTGCGCGCCGACTTCGAGGCGCGCGGCCTGGCGAACGACGCGCGCCCCTGGCACTGGCACGCCCGCGTGCTCGAGGCCGGTGGACGCGTGGTCGCCGAGCAGCGCGGCACCGGGGAGGCGGCGCCCCGGATGCTGGGCCACATCGCGATCGAGATGGCGAGCGAGCCCGCCGGCGGCTACGACCTCGAGGTCACCGCCTGGCAGGAGGGGGACGCGGGGGCGATGGTCCGCACCGCGCACTTCAGCGTCGGCTGGCGCCCGTCCTCCTGGCTGGTGGACCCCTCCGAGCTGGACGATGCCGTCCACTTCCTGCTCTCGGCCGAGGAGGAGGCGCGCTTCCACCGCCTCCACGTCGGGGAGCGGGAGAGCTTCCTGGAGGACTTCTGGCGCCGGCGCGATCCCACGCCGGACACGGCCGAGAACGAGGCGCGGCTCGAGTTCCAGGCGCGGATCCGCCACGCCAACCTGAGCTTCGACGCGCCGGGCAACGAGCGCGGGATGTTCTCGGACATGGGACGCGTCTACATCCGCTACGGCGAGCCCGACGAGGTCCTGCGGCAGGTCATCCCCGCGGGCGAGCAGACGCTCGCGCGCGTGATCCAGGAGCTCGAGCTGAGCGAGGACCGTCCGACCGGCGACGTGCACCAGAAGGGGCTCGGCGGCGACACGCGGCCCTACGAGGTGTGGGTCTACGAGGGCCTGGTGGGCAACACGCCCGACATCGATCCCTCGCGCGCGATCCATGCCCCGCGCCGCCAGCGCATGGTGTTCCTGTTCGTGGACGAGCACGGCTACGGGAACTTCACGCTCCGCTACAGCACCGAGTAGCGCCGCCCGGGGGGCCCGCTCCGGCCCCCCGCCCGCACCCCGCTCGGCTTGACCCTGCCCCTGTGTTGGGGCATAGTTGCGCCGCATACCGACCTTGTAACATGCTGTCACGCAACGTGTTGTAGAGAACCCCCAGGGGCGTCGAGGAGCCACGGCCATGGCACTGCGCATCGGCATCAACGGATTCGGACGGATCGGACGCCAGGTCGTCCGCGCGGCGATCGAGCGCGGTGCGCCGCTGGAGTTCGTGGCGGTGAACGACCTCACCGACGCGGACACGCTCGCCCACCTGCTGCGCTACGACTCGGTGCACGGCACCTGGGCGGAGGCGGGGTCGCGCGCGGTGGACGGCCGGCTCCGCGTGGGGGAGCGCTCGATCCAGGTGCTGAGCGAGAAGGACCCGGCGAAGCTCCCGTGGAAGGCGCTCGGCGTCCAGGCGGTGCTCGAGGCGACCGGTCGCTTCACCGACCGCGCCGGCGGGGCGCTCCACCTCGACGCCGGGGCGCGCAACGTGCTCGTCTCCGCGCCGGCGAAGGGGGCCGACCTGACGTTCGTGTTCGGCGTCAACGACGCCGCCTTCGACCCGAAGCGCCACACGGTCGTGAGCATCGGCTCGTGCACGACGAACTGCCTCGCCCCGGTCGCCCGGGTGCTCCACGACGCGTTCGGCATCGAGCACGGGTTCATGACCACGATCCACGCCTACACGAACGACCAGCGCATCCTCGACCTGCCGCACAAGGACCTGCGCCGCGCCCGTGCCGCGGCGGTGAACCTGATCCCGACCTCGACCGGGGCCGCCAAGGCGATCGGCGAGGTGCTGCCCGAGCTCAAGGGGCGCCTCGACGGCATGGCGGTGCGGGCGCCGGTGCCGGACGGCTCGCTGACCGACCTGGTGTGCCGGGTGCGCAAGCCGGTCACGCGCGACAGCGTGAACGCCGCCGTGCGCGCCGCGGCGGACGGTCCGCTGCGCGGGATCCTCGCCTACTGCGAGGACCCGATCGTCTCCAGCGACGTGGTCGGCGACCCGCACAGCTGCGTCTTCGACTCGCTGTCGACGAACGTGCTCGACGGTTCGCTGGTCAAGGTGCTGGCCTGGTACGACAACGAGTGGGGCTTCTCGAACCGGGTCGTGGACGCGCTGCTGAGAATGGCATGACCACGGCCGGGGGGACCTTCCGGAAGCGCACGGTCCGGGACCTCGATCCGGCCGGCCGCCGGGTGCTCCTGCGGGTGGACTTCAACGTCCCGCTCGACGGCGGCACGGTGACGGACGACACCCGCATCGTGGCGGCGCTGCCGACCCTCCGTTACCTGCTCGAGAAGCGGGCGCGCGTCATCCTCGTCTCCCACCTCGGCCGGCCCGACGGGAAGGCCAACCCGAAGTACAGCCTGCGGCCGGTCGCGGCGCGGCTCGAACGCCTGCTGCGCCAGCCGGTCGCGTTCGCCGACGACTGCGTCGGCGGCGAAGCCGAGGCGAAGGCGACGGCGCTCGCGGACGGCGGCGTGCTGCTGCTCGAGAACCTGCGCTTCCATCCCGAGGAGGAGCGGAACGACCCGGCGTTCGCCCGGCGCCTGGCGGCGCTCGCGGACTGCTACGTGAACGACGCCTTCGGCAGCGCCCACCGCGCGCACGCCTCGACCGAGGCGGTGGCGGCCCTGCTCAAGCCGGCGGTGGCCGGGTTCCTGATGCAGCGCGAGCTCGACTACCTGGGCCGCGCCCTCTCCGAACCGGAGCGGCCGTTCGTGGCGATCCTCGGCGGCGCCAAGATCTCGGGCAAGATCGACGTCCTGCAGGCGCTGCTCGGACGCGTGGACCGGCTCCTCATCGGCGGCGCGATGATGTTCACCTTCCTGCGCGCCCAGGGCCGGCCGACCGGACGGTCGCTGGTCGAGGAGGACCGGGTCGGGATGGCGCGCGACCTGCTCGCGGCGGCGGCCGCGAAGGGGGTCGAGCTCCTGCTCCCGGAGGACTGCGTCGCCAGCACCGCCGCCGACGGCAGCGCGCCCCACCGCGAGGTGGGCGTGGACGGGCTCGCCGCGGACGAGATGGGGGTCGACATCGGGCCCGCGACCGTGCGCCGGTTCGCCGCGGCGCTGGCCGATGCGCGGACCGTGCTGTGGAACGGCCCGATGGGGATCTTCGAGGTGGACGCCTTCGCGGGCGGCACGCGCGCGGTCGCCGCGGCGCTCGCCGAGGCCGGCGCGCGCGGGGCGGTCACCGTGGTCGGGGGCGGCGACTCGGCCGCCGCCGTCCAGCAGGCGGGTCTCGCCGAGCGCATGAGCCACGTCTCGACCGGGGGCGGGGCCTCGCTCGAGTTCCTCGAGGGTCGGGTGCTGCCCGGGGTGGCGGCACTCGACGACGCGGCCGCCTGATGCCCGCGCCCTGGCCGCGCCGGCCGCGTCTGGTCGCCGGCAACTGGAAGATGAACACCACCCCGGCCGAGGGCGCGGCCCTCGCCCGCCAGCTGGTGGCGCTGCTCGCCGCCGGGCGGCCGTGCGAGATCGCGCTCTGCCCGCCCTTCACCGGCATCGAGGCCGCGGCGGCCGCCCTGCGCGGGAGCGGGATCCACCTCGGCGGCCAGGACCTCCATCCCGAGCCGTCCGGAGCCTTCACCGGCGAGGTCGCCGGGCCGATGCTGGCGGCGCTCGGCTGCCGGTTCGCGATCGTCGGCCACTCCGAGCGGCGCCACGGCATGGGGGAGGACGACGCCCGCGTCGCGCTCAAGGCGCGGGCCGCGCTGCGGGCCGGGCTGCAGCCGATCGTCTGCGTCGGCGAGACGCTGGCCGAGCGCGAGGCGGGCCGCACCGCCGAGGTGCTGGTGCGCCAGGTCCGCGCCGTCTACCAGGGCTGGGGCGAGGCGGAGGCGCGCGCCACGGTCGTGGCCTACGAGCCGGTGTGGGCGATCGGGACCGGGAAGGTGGCCTCGGTCGAGCAGGCGCGGGAGGCCCACCAGGTCGTGCGCGAGACCCTCGACCGGGTGGTGACGCCCGGGATCGGGCAGAGCCTCGCGATCCTCTACGGCGGCAGCGTGAGCGAGAAGAACGCCGCCGGCCTGTTCGCCGATCCGGAACTGGACGGCGCCCTGGTCGGCGGGGCGTCGCTCGAGGCGGCGGGGTTCTGGCGCGTCTGCGCCGCCGCGGGCGCCGGCTAGCGGCGGGTCGCGGGCGCCCGGCCCGCGTTGACGCGGCCCGGGGCCGCTGCTAGGTTATCTGGCCGTTTCGTCCCGCACGACCCGTCGCGGAGCCATTCCCGACCGGGGTCGCGGGGCCCATCCGAGGATCCCCATGTACGGCTTGCTGCTGGCGGTGCACATCCTGATCTGCGTCAGCCTCATCGTCACCGTCCTGCTCCAGTCGGGCAAGGGGGGCGGGCTGGCGGGCGGCGCCTTCGGCGGCACGGCCCAGACGGTCTTCGGCGGTCGCGGCGCGACCGACTTCATGACCCGCGCGACGATGATCCTCGGCGGGGCGTTCTTCGTCACCTCGCTGGTGCTGGCGCTCATGTCCGCGAATCCCGGACGCAACGCGCGCAGCCTGATCCAGG
>CAZKQE010000027.1:0-14426 GCA_964554725.1 uncultured bacterium | reverse complement strand
TCGGTCTTGCCGCTCGCCGTGACGCCGTGGACCAGCAGCGGGGCGAACGCCTCGCGCCCGAGCGCCGCCTCGACCGACCGCAGCGCGTCGCGCTGCCCGGCGGTCAGCGTGATCCGGTCCGGCAGCGCCAGGCGCGCCGCCCGGTCCTCGGACGCCGTCCGCCGGGCGCGGCTCTTCGCGAACCCCTCGAGCCCGCCCGGCAGGGCCGCCGCCAGCACCTCGCCCCACGGCGCCAGGTAGTAGTCGGCGAGCCAGCGGGTGAAGGCGAGCAGGTGGGGGCTGAACAGCGGCGGTCCCAGCGCGGCGGCGATCGGCTGCGCCTCGGTGCCCGCCGGGAGCGCGCTGTGGCGGACGAGCTCGACCACGAACCCCTTGCGCGGCCGGCCGCGGAACGGCACCTGCACCTCGACCCCGGGGCTCACGCGCGCGGCGAGCGGCTCCGGGACGGCGTAGGTGAAGGTGCGGCGCAGCGGCAGGGGCAGCGCGACCTGCGCGTAGGACATGGAGCGGGGTTCCCGATCACGGGCGACGACGATGGGGTGGGGACGGGTCGAGCGCCCACGGTACCACGGGGAGGGGTGGGCGATGGGGCGGTCCGGCCGGCGCGGGGTCGCGCCCGGACAGGGGCCGGCCCGCGGGCCTCGGCGCCGGCGCACGCGCGCCGGCCGGCCCCCGGGGGATCGCGAAGGATCCGACGCCGGGGGCTAGGCCTGCATGCGCTGCGAGCTGCTCTGTCCCAGGATCGCGTTGATCCGTTCGACCAGCTTGCGCGGGCTGAAGGGCTTGGTGATGTAGTCGTCCGCGCCCACCTCGAACCCGATCTTCTGGTCCACGTTGCGACCCTTGGCCGACAGCAGGATGACCGGGATGTCCTTGGTCTCCGGCTCGGCCTTGAGGATCTTGCAGGTCTCGTACCCGTCGAGCTTCGGCATCATGATGTCGAGCACGATCAGGTCGGGGCGTTCGGCCCGCGCCTTCTCGAGCGCCTGCTCCCCATCGAGAGCGGTGAGGACCTCGTAGCCTTCCATGCCGAGACTGAAGTCGAGGATGTGCACGATGTAGATCTCGTCATCCACGACCAGGATCCGTCCTTTTGCCATTGTCGTCTCACCCCCTCGCTTCACGTGCGGCGGCTTCCCGTTCCCCGGGGCCCTCCGCGGTCGACTGCCGTTCCAGCTCGGGCAGGGCCCGCTCGAACGCTTCCACCACCTCGGGATCGAACTGACTGCCCTTGAGCCGCTGGATCTCGGCGAGGGCGGCCTCGGAGGACAGCGCTTCCCGGTGCGCGCGCCCCAGCGTCATGCTCTCGTAGGCGTCCACCACGGCCAGCACGCGCGCGCCCACCGGGATGTCCGCGCCGCGCAGCCGGCGCGGGTAGCCGCTGCCGTCCCACCACTCGTGGTGCGAGAGGACGACCTCGCGCACCGCGCCGACCGTCTCGATCGGCCGCAGCAGCTCGGCGCCCAGCTCCGGGTGGCGCTCCATGCGCTCGCGCTCGTCGCGGGTCAGCGCGCCGCCGCGCTCGAGCACGTCCTCGCCCACCAGGGACATGCCGACGTCGTGCACGGTCGCCGCGAAGCCGATCACCCCCACCTCCGCCTCGGGCAGCCGCATCTCGCGCGCGATCGTGCGCGCGAGGCGGACGCGGTCGGGCGCCGTCCGTCGTCCCCGCTCGACGTGCTGCAGGAGGTGGCGGAGCGCGGTCGCCGCGCCCTCGACCCCGACCTGGCTGGCCTCGAGCGACTGCGCCTGCTGCCACGCGTTCGCGATCCGGTCGGCGAGGTCGAGGAGCAGGTGGCAGTCCTCGGCGTCGAACGTCTTCTGCGTGAGCGGGTCGGTGACGTTGAGGACGCCGAGCAGCCCGTGCGGGCCCTCGATGGGCACGGCGAGGAAGGTGCCGGTGCGATACCCGCCCCGGCCCGACGCGGGGACCACGCCCCGCCCCCCGGGATGCGAGACGCACACCGGGCGCCGCTGCTCCACCACCCAGCCGGCGACGCCGCGGCCGGGCTTGATGCGGGCCTCGTGCACCACGTTCTCCTCCAGACCGATCGCCGCCTGCACGACCAGGTCGCCGTCCGGTTCGCACGCCATCAGCGACACCACGCGCGCGTCCATCACCTCGGCCACCATCTCGACCGCCATCCGCAGCACGTCCTCGGTCGCCGGCTGCAGCTTCGGCGTCTGCCGCAGGATCACCCGCGGCGCGGTCCGGCGCGGCAGCACGACCGTGAAGCACGAGCCCTTCCCCGGCTCGCTGGTGGCGAACACCCGTCCGCCGTGCCAGTCGACGATCGACTTGCAGATCGCCAGGCCCAGTCCGGTGCCTCCGTAGCGTCGCACCAGGGAGGAATCCACCTGGTAGAACCGCTCGAAGATCCGGTCCAGCGCCTGCTCGGGGATCCCGATGCCGGTGTCCTCCACCCGCAGCGTGATCTCCCGCGCGTCGCCGTCCAGCCGGAAGGTCGTCGTCCCCCCCGCCGGCGTGAACTTGACCGCGTTGCTGCCCAGATGGAGCACCAGCTGCCGCATCTGGTCGCGGTCCGCGTCGATCCGGGTATCGGTCGCCGCGGCGGCCACCTTGAGAACGACCTGTCCCGCCTGCCCGACCGGCTCCAGCAGCCGCACCGCCTCGGCCACGATCTCGGCCAGGTCCACGGTCTGCCGCCGCAGCCGCAAGTGCCCGGAATCGAAGCGGTTGAGGTCGAGCACGGACTCGATGAGACGGGCCAGCCGCTGGGTCTCCTCGCTGATCACCCCGAGGAACCGGGTGACCTGGTCGGGGCTGAAGCTCTCGGGCGGGCTGCCCAGCATCGCGTCCACGTAGGCGCGGATCGCGGTGAGCGGGGTGCGCAGCTCGTGGGAGACGGTGGCGACGAAGTTCCCCTTGAGGGCGCCCACCTCCTTCATCCGCTGGTTCGCCTCCTCGAGCTCGCGCGAGCGGGACTCCAGCTGCTGGTAGAGGCGCGCGTTCTCGATCGCGACCACCGCGTGGTGCCCGAACATCTCGAGCATCTCGACCGTCTCGCGGTCCGGGACCCGGCGGTCGATCGGGTCGTCCACCGAGAAGTAGGCGGTCAGCTCCCCCTCCCGGTTGTAGAGCGGGACCAGCAGCACGTCGTCCTCGTGCCACTCGTCCTCGCGGCGTGGACCGAGGTCCGCGACGTGGCCCGGGGGCAGGGTGCGGCTGAAGGCGTCGGTGTGGCTGATGAAGTAGGAGTGGCTCACGCGGAACTCGTCCTTGAGCCAGGACAGGAACGCCTCGAGCGCGACGTCGTCCGCCTCGAGCCGTGCCCGCGCCTCCTCGTCCAGCCCCGCGAACGCCCGCGCGCGCAGGCGCCCGGTCCCGGGCTCGCGGACGCGGATGAGGACGATGCGGAACCCGAGCACCTGCCGGATGGTCTCGGCGATGCGCGTCAGCAGCGTGGCCGGGTCGAGGTCGGAGTTGATGTCGCTGACCACGCCGAGGATCCGCTGCAGGTCCCGGGCGCGCTTGCGATCCTCCGCGAGCTGTTCGGCGTAGAGCCGCAGCATCCGCTCGCGTGCCTCGTCGAACGCGCGGATCCCGTCGCGCAGCGCCTCGTTCTCGGGTCCGGCGGGCGCGGGGACCGGCCCCGGCGCCGGCGCCGCGGCGGGGGGCGGCGCGGCGGCCGCCGCCTGCTGGAGGGCGGCGATCTTGCGCCGGGCGACGTCCAGCTGGCCGCGGAGCCGCGCGACCTCGCTCGATGCGTCGGGACGGGCGCGGCGGTTCACGACAGCGCTCCTTCCCGCTCCAGCACCCGGGCCAGCGCCTCGACCACCGCGGGGTCGAACTGGCGGCCGGCCTCGCGGCGCAGCTCGGCGATCGCCTCCGGGCGACCGCGCGCCGGCCGGTAGGGGCGCCCGTTCGTCATGCTCTCCCAGGCGTCCACCACCGCCAGCACCCGGCAGCCGAGCGGGATCCGGTCCCCGGCCAGGCCGCGCGGGTAGCCCGAGCCGTCCCAGCGCTCGTGGTGCCCGACGATCAGCTCGCGGACGGTCGCCATGTCCTCGAGCGGACGGATGATCTCGCAGCTCACCTCCGGGTGCCGGATCAGCTCGCGGCGCTCGTCGTCCCGGAGCGGGCGCGGCGACGGGACGACGCGCTCGTGGAAGCGGGTCATCCCGACGTCGTGGATCGCCGCCGCGAACCCGAGCGTGTCCACCTCGACGGGCCCCATGCCCAGCTCGCGCCCGGTCGCGCGCGACAGCCGCACCGCGCCCCGCGTGCCGAGCAGGTAGTCGCGCCGCATCCGGGTCAGGCTGCGCACCGCCTCGAGCGCGTCGGCCACCGCGCGGCCGCTGTCCGGGTAGGCGTAGGTGCGCTCGACCGCGCTGCCGACGCGCTCGACCAGCGCCACGATCAGGGCGAGGTCGTCCTCGTCGAACGGGGTCCCCGAGGCCTTGTTGTTCACGTTGAGCACGCCCAGCACCTCGCCCTCGACGCGCAGGGGCACGCTCAGCAGCGACTTCGTGCTGTACTGGGGATGGTTGAGCCGCAGGAACCGCCGGTCGGTCTCGATGTTGTTCACGAGGACCGGCTTGCCCCAGGCCGCCACCGACCCGGCGACCCCCGAGCGCAGCGTGATCCTCCGCTCGGCGAGGTTCTGACCCTCGAGCCCGCGCGAGGCGACGATGAACAGGTCGCCGCGGTCGGGATCCACCAGCATCAGCGAGACGATCTCGGCGTCCATCGCGCCGGCCACCATCTCGGCGGTCTGGTCGAACAGCTCGCGCAGGTCGGGGCGGCGGGCGATCTGGCGCGCGATCTGACGCGCGGCCGGCGTCGCCATCTGCCGCAGCGGGAGCCGGAAACCGAAGCGGCTGCCGCCCTCCGGCGGCGACTCCACCCAGATGCGGCCGCCGTGCAGCTCGACGATCCCGCGGGCGATCGCCAGGCCGAGCCCGGTGCCGTCCACCTGCTGGTCGCCGGGCTGGCGCGCGCGGTAGAAGCGCTCGAACACGCGTGGGAGGTCGTCCGCCGGGATGCCCGGGCCGCGGTCCTCGACCGTGCCGATCCAGTCCTCCCCGTCCAGCGTCACGACCGCCCGCACCGCACCGCCCACCGGCGAGAACTTGACCGCATTGCCGAGCAGGTTCAGGTAGAGCCGGCGCAGCAGGTCGGCGTCGGCCTCGACGACCAGCCCGGGGTCGGCCTCGACCTCGATCGTGATCTGGCGCGGGGCGGAGAGCGCGTCCACCGAGTTCGCGACCTCGCGCACGATCCGGCGCAGCTCGAAGCGGCTGAGCCGCAGCGGGCGCTGGCCCGCCTCGAGCCGCGAGAGGTCGAGGATGTCGGTGACCAGCCGGGTGAGCCGGTCGCACTCGTCGTTGATGATGCCGAGGAACCGCTCGCGGGGCGTGTGCGGGTTCGACAGGGAGTCGAGCAGCGTCTCGGTGTAGGCCTTGATCGCCGTGAGCGGCGTGCGGATCTCGTGCGCGACCACCGACATGAGATTCGAGGAGGCCTCCTCGTCGGCGCTCAGGCGCCGGTCGAGGTCGCTGAGGCGTTCGTGCTCCTGCACCAGCAGGCCGCGCAGCTCGAAGCGCTCGAGGGTCATCGCCAGGCTGTCCGCGAGGGTCTGGATGAACAGCCGGTCGGCGGGCTCGAACCCCCGCGGGGCCGCGAAGGCCAGCAGCAGCACGCCGTTCACCAGGCTGCCGGTCGCGAGCGGCACCGCGGCCAGCGCCGCGGGCGGCTCGTCCCACAGCGGCCCCTCGCGCGGGAGCCCGGCGACCGACCCGTCGTCGAAGCGCGCGGTCTCGCTGCGCATGACCGCCTCGACCGGACCCGCCGGCTCGGCCAGGTAGGGCGTCTCCTCGCCGGTCACGTCGATCGTGCGCAGCGCCCCGCTGCGCGCGTCCACCCGCAGCAGGCGCGAGCCCGAGGCGCCCAGCGCGCGGACCGCGCACGAGCAGGCGATTGCGCAGGCGGTGCCGAGGTCGCCGGTGCCGCGCAGGGCGAGCGAGACCTGGGCGAGCGTGGCGAGACCGGCCCCTTCCGGGGCCGCCGGCTCCACGCCGAACCCGTCGGCGCCGCTGTCCCTCGCGCGCATCGCCATCGCCTCATCCCCTCCGGCCGGCGTTCATGCGACCTGCTTCGCGTCCCCGCCCGGCCCGCCCTCGCCGCGGGTGCGCCGCTCGCCGACCAGCACGCTGCCGGGGATCCCCTTGCCGTGGCTCTTGAGCTCCTGCGCCACGTCGATCAGCTCGGCCAGGTGGGAGACCGGCATGCGGTCGGTGCTCACCATGGCGATCGTCAGGCTCATCAGCGGGAACCGCTCGGTGACCTTGCGCCGGTTGAGCACCTCGACGTAGCCGCGATCCCGGTCCTCGGGGTCGTAGAGGTCGCGCACCGCGAGGTTGAACGCCGCGATGATGTCCTCGGCGATCTCCTCGGCGCGGTCGGGCTCGGTGAGCAGGACGAAGTCGTCGCCGCCGATGTGGCCGACGAAGTCCTCGCTGGCGCCGAACTTCTGGGCCGCCTCCGAGATGTTGCGGGCCAGGGTCTGGATCGCCTGGTCGCCCCGCGCGTATCCGTACTGGTCGTTGAAGGACTTGAAGTAGTCGATGTCGATCTGCAGCATCGCGAACGGCGCCTCGCGGCCCAGCCGCTTCTTCAGCTCGACGGTGATCGACTGGTTGCCCGGCAGTCCGGTGAGCGGGCTGGCCGAGCGCTGCTGATGGCTCCAGTCGAGCGCGTTCTTGATCCGCAACTCGAGCTCGCGCTTGCCCCACGGCTTCACGATGTAGTCGTTGGCGCCCCCCTCGAGACCGGTGAGGCGGGCATCCTCCTCGCCGCGCGCGGTGAGCATGATGATCGGGATGTGCCGGGTGGCGAACGACGCGCGCAGCCGGCGACACACCTCGTAGCCGTCCATCTGCGGCATCATGACGTCGAGCAGCACCAGGTCCGGCAGCGTGCTCTGGGCCGTGGCGAGCGCGACCTGGCCGTTCTCCGCCTCGATCACCTCGTATCCCGCGGACTGGAGCTGCAGGCACAGGACCTGGCGGAGGTTGAGCTCGTCTTCGGCGACCAGGATCTTGGGCTTCGTCACGATGCGGTTCCCGTCCGTCTGGACACGAAGGCGGGACCCGGCCGCCGCCTCCTGCGCGGTCCGCCGGCCCTCCCGCGGCTGCGCGGCGCGACCTCGCCGCTCCTGTCCTGCATCGGCCGGAACCGGCCCCGACTGAAGCGGAACCTGACCGCGGCGGGGCAGGGTGTCACTTGCCCCGCATGGGGTTATCGGGGAGGGCGGGGCCCGGGGAGGGGGGCCCGGGCCGGCCTCAGCCGCGGGGGATCGGCAGCCCGGAGGCCTCGAGCGAGGCGACCGCGTCCAGACCGGCGTCGGGGAGGGCCCCGCGGGCCAGCGTCCAGGCGCCGACCAGGGCCACCATCGCCGCGTTGTCGGCGCACAGGCGGGGCGAGGGGATGCGCAGCGCCACGTCCCGCGCGGCGCAGGCGGCGGCGAGGCGGCGGCGCAGCTCGCGGTTGCAGGCGACGCCCCCGCCGAGCAGCAGGGCGCCGGCGCCGGTGGCCGTCACCGCCCGCATGCTGCGGGCCACCAGCGTGTCCACCACCGCCGCCTGGAACGAGGCGGCGACGTCGGCCACCAGCGGCTCCGGGAACGGCGGGCCGCCGCGCCCGGCGAGCGCCAGCGCCACCGCGGTCTTGAGGCCCGAGAACGAGAAGTCGAACCCCTCCTGATGGATCATCGGCCGCGGGAAGTCGAACGCGGCGGGGTCGCCCTGCACCGCCAGCCGGTCGATCGCCGGCCCGCCGGGGAAGCCGAGCCCGAGCAGCTTCGCCACCTTGTCGTAGGCCTCGCCGGCGGCGTCGTCGCGGGTGCTCCCGAGCCAGCGGTAGTCGCCGAACCCGCGCACCTCGACCAGCTCGGTGTGGCCGCCGGAGACCACCAGCGACACCGCCGGCCACGGCCCCTCGCCGTGTTCCAGCGCGGTGGCGTGCAGGTGGCCCTCGATGTGGTTGACCCCCACCACCGGGAGGTCGAGCGCGAGCCCGTACGCGCGCGCGAACGCGACCCCGACCACCAGCGAGCCGACCAGCCCCGGAGCCCGGGTGACGGCGATCGCGGTGAGGTCGCGGGCCTCGATGCCGGCCTCCGCCAGCGCGCGCCGCACCAGGCGCGGGAGCAGCTCGAGGTGCGCGCGCGAGGCCAGCTCCGGCACCACGCCGCCGTAGAGCTGGTGCAGGTCCTGCGCGGCGATCAGATGGGCGCGCACGGTGCGACCGTCCTCGAGCACGGCGACCGAGGTGTCGTCGCAGGAGCTCTCGATCCCCAGCACCAGCCGGTCGGCGGCGCCGCTCACCCGCCCGGCTCCAGCACGGCCTCGAGCCAGGCCATGTACTTCGGGGCGCCGGCGGCGATGCGGACCGCCACGCACTCGGGCGTGTCGTAGGGATGCAGCTCGTGGAGCCGCGAGAGCAGCGCCGCCCAGTCCTGCTTGCGGGTCTTCATGACCACCATCACCTCCGCGGCGTCGGCGACCTTCCCCTCCCAGACGTAGATCGAGCGGACGCCCGGCACCAGGCTGCCGCAGGCGATCAGCCGCTCGTCCACCAGCGCGCGCACGACGCGCGCAGCGTCGTCGGCGTTCGCGAACGTGGTGTGGACGATCAGCATCTCGGTCACGCGCTCCTCCTCCCGGCGCCCCTGTCGCGGAACGGGCGTGGAGTGTAGCATCCGCGCGTGCGACCCTCCGCCCCCTTCCCCGCCGCGCCGGCCGGTCTCCTCGCCACCCTGCTCGCGGTGTCCGCCGCGGCGCCGCGCGCGCCGGCCGGAGCGGCCTCCGACCTGCCGCCGATCGTGTTCGTCTCGCGCCAGCCGCTGCCGGACGCGGCGGGGGCGATCCCGGGCCTCGGCCCCCACCACCGGGCGGCGGTGACCGGCGGCCGGCTGCTGGTGCGCGAGCGCGACGGCCGCGTGCGCGAGCTGCTCCCCCCCGGCGCGTTCGTGGACGTGAGCGACCCGGCGTTCTCCCCGGGCGCCGACCGGCTCGCGTTCGCCGCCGTCGCGGCGCGCGGGGGATCGTGGCGGCTGTGGGTGGTCGGCGCCGACGGCGGCGCCCCGCGCCAGGTCACCTTCGACGACGCGGCGTCCGGCTCCCGGTCCGACGACCTCGACCCGTGCTGGGCCGACGAGTCCACGCTGGTGTTCGCCAGCACCCGGACGCCGCGCCGGGCGCAGTACGCCGACGTGCCGGTGACCGACCTCTACCGGGTCCGGGTGGACCCGCGCCCGGAGGCGGCGGATCCGCCGGTGCGCGTCACCGCCGAGCGCAACGGCGCCGAGGAGCCGGCGTTCGACCCCGTCACCGGGCGGCTGCTGTTCGCGCGCTGGTGGTTCAACCGGCACCGCGCGGCCGACACGCCGGAGGGCGTCACGTCCGACCCCGCGCACGCGATCCCCGCCGACAGCGTGAACCTGTGGCAGACGATGTCGATCGTCCTCGCCGCGCCGCTGCCGCGGCTGGCCGCCGGCGACCTGGCCTCGCGACGCGGGACCATGGGCTACCAGCCGGCGGTGCTGGCCGACGGCTCGGTGGTCGCGGTCTACGCCGCGAACCTCGGGCTCTCGCCACGCCCCGGCGGCACCGGACTCCACCTCCTGCCGCGCGACTTCGCCCGCGGCCGGCGCCTGATCGGCGCCATCGTCTCCGGCCGCGCGGGAGACGCCTACGGCGGCGCCGAAGGCCTCGCGCCGCCCGCGGCCTGCGCGCCGGCCGGGCTGCCGGACGGGCGGGTGCTGTTCTCGTACGCGCCGGGCGCCCGGGGCGACTTCGGGCTCTGGGTCATGCGCGCCGACGGCTCGCGCCCGGCGCGCGTGCTCGACCTGCCGGGCACGCTGGAGCTGGACGCCGCCCCGCGCGTGCCCCGCGGACCGGTCCCGGCCGCGGAGGCGGCCCCCGCGGAGGCCGACCCGGGCGCCGCCCCCGGCACCTTCCGCTACCGCGCCCTCGACGTGTTCGCCGCGGGTCCCGGCGCCCCCGGCGCCGCCGCGCGCGTCGCGGGCGCCCGCCTGCGCTTCTTCGCCACCCGGCCGCGGCCCGATGCCGCCGCCGGCGACACCGCGGTGCTGGTGCGCGAGGTCGCGGTGGGCGCCGACGGCGGCGTGGACGAGGGCGGGCTGCCCGCCGGGACGCCGATGTTCGAGCAGCTGGTCGGCGCCGACGGGCGCGTGCTGCTCACCGCGCACGGGCCGGCGCACGTCGCGGGCTCCAACGTCGGGCTCGCGGGCACCACGAGCCGCTGCCTCGGCTGCCACCTCGGTCACTCCACGCTGGCGGCCGCGCGCGTCCCGGCGGGCGCCGGAGCGGGCCGGCGATGAGCGACGCGACGCGCCTCGGCATCCTGCACACCTGCTGGGAGGGGCACCCGTCCGGGCAGACCCGGGTGATCCTCGACCTCGCCCGCGGGCAGGCCGACGCGGGGCATCGCGTGAGCGTGGCGTGCCCGACCGGCTCCCCGCTCGAGGCGATGGTGCGCGCGGCGGGGCTGCCGGCCGCCCCGCTCGTGTTCGGGCGCCCGGCCGCGGCCGCGGCGGCGATCGCCCGCCTCGCCGCGGCCGCGGGCGCCGAGGTGGTGAACGCCCACTCCTCGCGCGACCGCAAGGCGGTGCTGTGGGCGCGCCGCCGCGGGCGCATGCCGGCGGCGGTGGTGTTCACGCGCCACGTGCGCACGCTCACCTTCCCGCTGCGGCTGTGGTGGCAGAGCCAGCAGGTGGACCGCATCATCGCGGTGAGCGGGGACGTCGCGCGCCGTCTGCTCGAGCGCGGCGCGCCCGGGGCCAAGGTGGTCGTGGTGCCGAACGGCCTCCCGCCGGGCTTCCTGAACGGCGCCCCCGACGAGGAGTCGCTGGCGATCGCGCGCGCGCGCATCGTGCGGATCCCCGGCGCCCCGGTGGTCGGCGTGGTGTCGCGACGCAAGGCGCAGGAGGTCCTGCTGCTCGCCGCGCGACACGTGCGCCGGCCGCTCAACATCGCGCTGATCGGGATCCCGCCCGAGACCGCCCTCGCCCGGCTCGCCGCGGCGACCCCGCGCCACGCGGTCACGTTCGTGCCGTTCGTCGAGGACCCGCGGCCCTACTACGCGTGCCTCACCATCTCCGCCCTGCCCTCCCGCCAGGAGGGCCTCTCGATCGCCCAGCTCGAGTCCATGGCGCTCGGCATCCCGTTCGTCGGCAGCCGCTATGCCGGGATCCCCGACCTCACGACCCACGAGGTGGACGGGCTGCTGGTCGAGCACGGCGACGCGAAGGCGTGGGCGCGCGCGATCGAGCGGCTGCTCGACGACCCGGCGCTGGCCGCCCGGCTGGCCGCGGCCGGACGCGCCAAAGTGCTCGAGTCGTTCACCTTCGAGCGCACCCTGGCGCGCACCGAGGCGGTCTACCGCGAGGCGATCGCCGCGCGGGCGCACCGCGCGGGGCGGTGACGCGACCGCCCCGGCCCGCGGGCCGGGGCGGTGCGTGCGTGGACGGCGGTTCCGCCGTCCGGGCCGTCACTGTTTCGTGCCGGCCCAGGTCCCGGCTTCGCCGGCGCCGTCGTCGTAGAACCCGCTCGCCTGTCCGTTCGCCGCCAGATTGCCGGTCGCGAGCGGCGGGCCGCCCGGGGCCTGCGGATGGTCGATGACGATGTCGCCGGTCAGCGGATCGTAGGTGCCGTCGAGCGGGATCGCGGCGCTGCCGCCGTTCTCGAACGCGTTGCCGTGGACGACGCCGTTCCGGATCGAGAAGTTGAACACCCCGCCCGGCCCGCCGGTGGTGCTCGTGAAGTCGCCGACCACGACGATCACGGTGTCGGTGCCGGTGCCGACCTGCTGCACCGAGAACACGCCCGAGATGCCGCCCGGCCCGCCGAACACGCCCTCCATGCCATAGCCGTTGAGCCCGCCGGTGAAGGTCCAGCCGCCGCCGCCGACGGTGAGGATCTTGTTCACGTCGTCGTAGCTCCCGGACAGGCTGACCGTGCCGCCGCCCGCCACAACCAGGGTGCCGGTCGCGCTCACGTTGGCCCGCGCGCGGGCCGGCTTCGGCTGCGGCGACGGGGTGCCGGTGGCGATCGTCAGGGTGAGGCTGCCGCTGGTGCCCGAGCCCGAGATCGTGCCCTCGTAGGTGGTCGTGGCGGGCGGCGTCGGGTTGGGGGCGTTCGGCGCGGCCTTGTTGTCGCTGCAGCCCACCAGCGCGACCGAGGCGAGCAGGACGAGCACGGCGAGCGGGGCGAGGACGCGGGAGCCCGGGCGGGAAGAATGCGGCGACATGGGTTCCTCCGGATGGGACGTCGGACGGCCGGATCGAAACGCCGGGCGCCCGCGAACGCGGCCGTCCGGGGCGCGCATCCTAGCACGCCGCTGCGCTAGCGGACCACGCGGAAGCCCGCCAGCGGCACCACCAGCTTGCGCTCCGCGAGCCCCGGGTCGTCGGGCTGGGACAGCCCCGAGGCCCCCTCACGCCACCACGCCACCCGCAGCCCGAGCGAGTACTCGCCGGGCGGCAGGTGGGCCGGGATCATCAGCCGGTAGGTCTCGCGCACGGTCGTGTCCGCGGGCCAGGACTCGACCGGATAGAGCAGGTAGCCAAGTGCGCGCACCACGGAGAGCACGGTGCGCCCCGCGGCATCGCGCACGATGAACTGGGTCATGAACGGACGGTCGGGGTCGGCCACCCGTTCCCACCAGGTGAGGATCGCGAGCTCTCCGCCCGCCGCCACGGTGGTCTCGGGCAGGGCGACGCCGGCGAGGCGGAGCTGTCCGTCCCAGGTGACCGCGGGCGCCGCCCCGGCCGGCGGCGGGACCCCGGCGCGGAACAGCTCGACGGTGTCGGGCGCCGCCCGCAGCAGCAGCAGCAGGTCGCCGGCGGCCTCGACCGGACGCAGGTCGTTGCGCGCCATGAGCGCGCGCAGGCGACCCGGCGTCCCGGGCTTGACGTACCTCGCCAGCCGCTCGTCCCCGACGTCGGCGAGCATCGCGACCACCCCCTCCGGCACCGGATAGGGCTCGGTCGAGAAGGTGTGGAAGCC
Organism: uncultured bacterium; assembly: GCA_964554725.1. GTDB lineage: Bacteria > Eisenbacteria > RBG-16-71-46 > RBG-16-71-46 > RBG-16-71-46 > WS-11. Next base: position 1,373 of record CAZKQE010000027.1, on the reverse strand, counting down.
GGTGTACAGATGGTGGAGCGAGTGGACGTCGCGGCGCGAGGCGAGCCGCGAGAGGAACTCGAACGCCGCGACCACGCCGCCCTCGCGCGGCACCCGCGCCACCATGCGGTCCCGCACCGGTCGCCGCATGCGGTCGTGGGCCGAGGGTCCGTTGGGCTGCGGCAGCCCGGGCACCGCGAGCCAGCCCTGACGCAGCAGCGGCCCGTAGAGGAGGTTGCACGCGAGCGAGGCGGCGAGCGCCGTGCCGGCGATCCCGAGCGCGACCGCCCGCGGGCGGCCGGGGCGCGTGAGCGCGGCCGGGAGCGGCCCGCGCGCGACCCGGCGCATCAGCGTCCCGAACCCGCGCACCGCGGCCACCACGAGCACCGGCGTGACCAGGGCGGTGTACTGGTAGATGAGCCAGTGCTGCTGGGCGCGCGCGGAGAGGAAGTGCTCGGCGAGCACCGGCAGCGCCACGACCAGCGTCGCCGGGCTGAGCAGCGGCAGGAACAGCAGCGGCCCGAACATGTGGAGCCAGTACTGCCGCTTGAGCAGCGTGTCCTCGTGGTAGCCGGGGGACGAGACGAAGGAGGCGACCGCCCGCCACGGCTCGCGGAGCACCCCGAGGGCGACCTCGCCCAGGTCGCTCCCCCACGCCTCGTACATGCGCCCGTACTCGGCCGCCGTGCTCGCGAACATCGGCCGCAGGACCGCGAAGGTGAGGACCAGCGAGGCGACCGCCAGCGCCAGCAGCGGGACCGCGAACCGCCGCCGGCCGGCCGCGGGCAGCAGCACGAGCCCCATCATCAGCACCACCAGGGCGACGTCCTCGCGGCAGGCGACGGAGAGCGCGGCGAACAGCACGGTGAGCCCGAGCCGGCCGGCCGCCACCGCCCAGAAGGTGGCGAGCAGCGTGGTGGTCGCCAGCACCTCGGGGTGGAACTCGAACAGGTTCGTGTAGCCGATCGCCGGGTGGATGAGGAACAGCGCGGCGAACGCCAGCGCGATCCGTTCGTTCCCCAGCTCGCGCCGGGCGAGCGCGAACACCGGCAGCGCGCCGAGCGCCAGCGTCACGCACTGGAGCAGCAGCAGGGTGAGCGGGTGGCGGAACAGCGCGTAGAGCGGGGCGATGACGAACAGGATCAGCGACGAGTGGTCGCCGAGCCAGTGCATGCCGCGGATCGAGCTGAACAGGTTGCCGCGCAGCGCCTGGTCGGTCGCCTGGGCGAAGATCGCGAGGTCGAAGTCGGAATAGAGGTAGTAGCGGAACTTGACCACCGCGATGGAGCCGAACACGCCGGCGTAGGCGGCCATCATCCCCGCCAGCGCGAGCCGGGCGGCGCGCGACGCGGGCGGCGCCGCGCCGGCGCCGGCCGGCGGGGCGGGCGGGGACG
>CAZKQE010000026.1:0-14765 GCA_964554725.1 uncultured bacterium | reverse complement strand
CGTTCCCCCGCGCTCCAGCCGCGCCGCGAGCGCACGCCGAGCCGGGCCGCCGCCTCGCGCGCGAGCACGCGTGCCGCGCGCTCGCGGTCGCTGCCGAAGCGGTCGGCGACCGCGCGCGACACCGCCAGGCCCACCGCCGGCAGCGGCAGCAGCCCGATGACGTCCGCGCGCGGCCGCCGGGCGTGGAAGTAGAGGTTCTCGCGCGCGAGCCGGCGCAGCGTCGCCACGCTCGAGCGGTGCGCGGGGCGCGCACGCATCCGGCGCAGTTCCTCCCGCATGCGCCGCCGCACCTCGGGATCGCGCGGGCGGAACCCCAGCTTCTGGTAGAACCACCACGCCCCCGACGCCAGCGCCTCGCGGTTGCCGGCGCCCAGCTGGTAGGGATAGATCGTGAAGCTGTCGGCCCGGAACAGGTGCCGCACGGTCGCCAGCGCGCGGCCGTAGATCGCCGCCGCCTCGGCGCCGCGCCAGGTCTCGAACACGTTGTAGGCGATCTCGGCCGAGCCGAACAGCGCGCTGTTGAGGACATAGCCGATCGGCACGCCGTTCTTGAGGGTGAGGAACGCGTACACCGCCTCGAGCAGCAGTCGCCGCTCGGGCCGCACCCCGATCACCGCGAAGGCGAGGCCGTCGCCGCAGTCGGCGATCCGCACGTCGCCGGGGTCGGCCCACGAGAACGCGTCGAGGTCGCGGCTGCGCGTCACCATCGCCGCGCGCGCGAGGTCGATGAGCGCGGCGCCCTCGGCGCGCGGGACCGCGCGCACCGAGCGCGGCGGGCGCTCCAGTTCGGCGGCGAGGTCGGGCCGCCGGCGCGCGAGCGGCCGGGTCTGGAACGCGACCGCGCCGGTGCGGTGGAGCGCCCGGGTGCGCGACGGCGTCCCGGGCCCCGGCCGCAGGCGCAGGGGCGGGTCGAGCCGGTCGTAGAGCAGCTCGCGCGCGAACGAGGTGGTCGGCAGGGCGCGAACGCGGCGCACCAGGAACGCCGCGTCGCTCTCGCGCGGGCCGCGCAGGCGCTCGACCCACTGGCGGGGCGTGTAGGCGATCTCGTCGAGGGCCGGGGTCTCGGCGTAGAGCGTGAGCAGCGGCAGCAGGTCGGCGAGCCGCGCGGAGCGCTCGAAGTCGCGCCACACGATGCGCAGCCGCGCCCCCCAGCGCCGGACCAGCCAGTCCGCCATCGGCCAGAAGAAGCGGTACTCGACCGTGGTGCCGGCGATCCCGGTGTCGGCGAGCGCGGCACGGTGCCGGCGCAGGTCGCGCCGGCGGTCGAAGCCCTCGAGCATGCGCTCGACCGCGGCGAGCAGCCGCGGCCCGTCGGGGTAGGCGCGCAGGAAGCACAGCGTGTCGTGGAGCCGCAGCACCTGCCCGGCGGTGGCGAGCGCGCGGCGCTCGAGGGCGCGCAGCAGGTCGAGCTTCCGCGTCTCGGCGTCGGCGCCGAACACGGCGCGCTCCCGCTCGAGCCGCTCGAGGAGGGTGCGCGGGGCCCCGGTCACCACCGCGACGGTGCTATGCTGCCGGGCATGCCCGTCCCTCGCATGCCGGGGCGCTCAGGGAGTCCCGTCCGAACCGACCGGCTCGATGAGCTGGGCGGCGCGCAGCCGGTCGATCGCCCCGCGCGCCTCGCGCAGCGTGAGCCCGCAGGCGTCGAGGGTCTCCTTCATCTCGGCGAGACAGGTGCGCCCGGCGACCAGCTCGTCGAGGACGATGCCGTCCATGGGCCGCAGCCGCAGGCCGTCCGCCCACGCCTGCTTGGCACTCTCCAGCTCGGTGCGCTGCTCAGCGGACGCCTGCGCCGCACGGACCGCGGCCTGGTAGCTCTCGGCCGCCGCGCGCCCGGTCGCGGCGAGGTGGAAGCGCTGCCGCGGCTTCCAGGGCACGACCCGTTCGGGGTTCCTCCAGTCGAAGCCCATCGTCCTCCTCGTCGGGTCGCGCGACCGCCCGGCGGTCCCGGGGGGCGCCCGGCGCGGGCGTGCGCCGTCGCGCCGGCGGGCGGCGGCGCCGCGGCGCGGTCCCCCGCGCGAGCCGGGCGCGGCGCGCGCGCGGCGGAGGCCCGATGCTGCGGATGATCGCGCGCTACGTCGAGTGGCTCCACACCCGCTGGCCGGCGGGGTCGGTCGAGACGCTGCCCGAGGTGCGCGAGGACGGGAGCACCGCGGTCCCCGGTCTCTTCGTCGCCGGCGACCTGACCGGGATCCCGCTGCTGAAGTTCGCGCTCGACTCCGGGGCCCGGGTGGTGCGCGCGATCGCCGCCGACCCCGGGCTTCGGTCCGCCGACGCGCGCGCCGCCGCGGGCGCCGGCCGCCGGCTCGACCTGGTGATCGTCGGCGCCGGCGTGGCCGGGATGGCGGGCGCGGTCGAGGCGCGGCGCCACGGGCTCTCGTTCGAGGTGCTCGAGGCCAGCGAGCCGTTCTCGACGCTGGTGAACTTCCCGCGCGGCAAACCCATCTACACCTACCCGCGCGGGATGATGCCGGAGGGGGCGCTCCAGGTGTCCGCCGACGTCAAGGAGGCGCTCCTCGACGAGCTGCGCGGACAGGTCGAACGCGCCGGCATCCGCCCGCTCCCCGGACGGGCCGAGCGCGTGAGCCGCGACCGGGACGGCCTCACCGTCCACCTCGCGGACGGCCCCCCGCTCCTCGCCCGCCGCGTGCTCGTCGCGATCGGGCGCAGCGGCAGCTTCCGCCGGCTCGGGGTCCCGGGCGAGGACCTGCCCAAGGTCTACAACCGCCTCCACGACCCGCGGGACTTCGCCGGACGGGACGTGGTCGTGGTGGGCGGAGGCGACTCGGCGCTCGAGGCGACGATCGCGCTGGCCGGCTGCGGCGCGCTCGTGACCCTTTCCTACCGCGGGACCGCGCTCGCGCGCGCCAAGCCCGAGAACCTCGAGAAGCTCGAGCGCCTGCGCCGCGACCCGATGGCCGACGTGGCGGTCGAGCATCCCAGCTCGGAACGGGTCACGACCGCGGCCGGCAAGTTCCTCACCGCCACCCGCACGCCGGGGCGCGTGGAGCTGCGGCTCGGCAGCCGGGTGACGGCGATCGGCGAGGAGACGGTCACCCTCGCCCACGCCGACGGCGCCACCGAGATGCTGCCCAACGACGTCGTGTTCACGATGATCGGCCGCGAGGCGCCGCTCGGCTTCTTCCGCCGCTCGGGGATCGCGATCGCCGGCGAGATGACCCCGCGGCGCTGGACGGCGCTGGCGCTGTTCCTGCTCGCCTGCGGCTGGCTCTACGACTGGAAGTCGGGCGGCCGGATGGCGGCCCTGTGGTCGGCGAACGGCTGGTTCCCCACGAACCTGCCCGCCCTGCTCGCGGCGGCCGGCGGCGCGGTCGCGCAGGCGGCGCGCGACCCGCGCACGCTGCTCGGCACGCTGGCGATCAGTGCGGCGGGGCCGGCGTTCTGGTACACGCTCGCCTACTCCACGGTGGTCGTGGTGTTCGGCCTCCGGCGCATCCGCCGCCGCCGCACCCCCTACATCACCGCCCAGACGCTGACGCTGATGGCGGTGCAGGTGCTGCCGCTGTTCCTCATCCCGGAGCTGGCGCTGCCCCTGCTGAACGCCCACGGGCTGCTGCCGGCGGGGCTCGCCGACGCGCTGTTCCCGGTCGTGGACTACGGACACGGACGCGAGTTCTGGCGCGCCTACGGCCTGATCCTGGCGTGGCCGCTCAACGTCTACAACATCTTCACCCACGAGCCGCTCGGGTGGTGGATCGCGATCGGGTTCGTCCAGACCTGCGTGCTGATCCCGCTCGGCATCTACTACTTCGGCAAGGGGGTCTACTGCGGCTGGGTGTGCTCGTGCGGCGCGCTCGCCGAGACCCTGGGCGACACCCACCGGCACCGGATGCCGCACGGACCGGGCTGGAACCGGCTCAACCTGGCCGGCCAGGGGATCCTCGCCGTCGCCCTCCTGCTGCTGGTGGTCCGCGTCGTCGGCTGGGTGCTCCCGGCCGGGAACTGGGTGGACGTCCACTTCGACGCGCTGCTCAAGGAGCGCTACAAGTGGACGGTGGACGTGTTCCTCGCCGGGGTGATCGGCTACGGGCTCTACTTCTGGTACTCGGGGCGCGTGTGGTGCCGGTTCCTGTGCCCGCTGGCGGCGCTCATGCACGTCTACGCCCGCTTCAGCCGCTTCGCGATCGTCGCCGACAAGAAGAAGTGCATCTCGTGCAACGTGTGCACCGCCTCCTGTCATCAGGGGATCGACGTGATGAACTTCGCCAACAAGGGGGTGCCGATGCAGGACCCCGAGTGCGTGCGCTGCTCGGCCTGCGTCCAGAGCTGCCCGACCGGGGTGCTCCGCTTCGGCCAGGTGCGGCGCGACGGCAGCCTGATCTCGGTGGACTCGCTGATCGCCTCGCCGGTCCTCCTGCGGGAGCGCGAGTGAGCGCTCCCCGGAGCGGCCGCCGGGTCCGGCCGCGCACGCTGGCGCTCGACATCGGCGGCAGCGCGATCAAGGCGGCGGTGCTCGACCCGCGCGGCCGGCCGCTCTCGCCGCCGCGCTCCCTCCCCACCCCGCGCCCCGCCACCCGCGCCGCGATGCTGGCGGCGCTGCGCCGGCTCGCCGGCGCCGCGGGGCGCTTCGAGCGGGTCTCGGCGGGGTTCCCGGGCGTGGTCGAGGAGGGCGTGGTGCGCACCGCCGCCAACCTCCACCGCTCGTGGATCGGCACCGACCTGCGGCGCCGGCTGCGGAGGATCACCGGGCGGCCGACCCGGGTGGCGAACGACGCCGACGTCCAGGGCCTCGCCGTGGTCGCGGGACGCGGCGTCGAGCTGGTGATCACGCTCGGCACCGGGGTCGGCTCGGCGCTCTTCCTCGATGGACGTCTGGTGCCCAACCTCGAACTCGGCCACCACCCGTTCCGCGGCGGGCGGACCTACGAGCAGCTGCTCGGCGACCGGGCCCTGAAGCGGGTGGGCAAGGCGTTGTGGAAGAAGCGGTTGCGGTCCGCGGTCAAGACGTTGCTTGAGACCTTCAACTGCCGCCGGCTCTATCTCGGCGGGGGCAACTCGCGGCTGGTGGACGGGCGGCTCCCGGCCGGGGTCGAGGTGGTGAGCAACCTCGCGGGGCTGCTGGGCGGGATCCGGCTGTGGGACCGGGCGGCGAGCTGAACCCTCACCGCCCGGCCCGGCCGGCGCGCGCCGCCCGCACCTCGGCCAGCGTCGCCCGGTAGAGCGAGTCGCGCCCGGCGGCCAGCGCCACGGCGCGGACCGCCAGCGACTCCGCCTCGGCCAGCGCCCGCCCGCGCCGCAGCAGCGCGACCGCCAGGTTGTTGGGCGGGTCGGGGTCGCCCGGGAGGTCGCGCAGCGCGCGGCGGTACTCGCGCTCGGCGCGCCCCCAGCGCCCGGCCGCGGCCTCGACGTTGCCGAGGTTGAGCCGCGCGCGCCCGTAGCGGGGATCCCGCTTCAGCGCCCTGCGGTACTCGCGGGCGGCGAGGTCGGGCCGGCCGCGCGCCTCGTAGGCGACGCCGAGGTCGTTGTGCTCCGGGGCGGTGAGCGGGTCGTGGAGGACGACGATGCGCGAGCAGCCGGCGAGCGCCAGCGCGGCGATCGCGAGACGCGCGGCGCGGGTCACGGCGGGCCGGGGCGGACCACCAGCGCCAGCGCGCCGGCGTCCCGCCAGCGGGCGAGGAGGTCGTCCCGGGCGACGGTGCGCGGGGCACGCCCGCCGTCGTTCAACGCGTAGCGCGCCCGCGCCGGGTCCCAGCCCACCAGCACGCCGAAGTGCCCGACCGAGACCGGGCCCGCGCCGCGCCGGTAGAGCAGGATCGGCGGCAGGCCGCGGCGCAGCAGCGCGACCAGCGAGTCCTCGGGCAGGGCCGCGACCTCGGCGGCGAAGCCGGCGCGGCGTCCGGCGGCCGCCAGGTCGGTGATGAGGCTGCCGCGGAACGCCGGGTCGTGGGCGCCCTCGGCCTCCGCCAGGGCGGCGGGCCCCGCGCCGTGGTACCGCAGCACCATGGCGAGCGCCGCCGGCCCGCAGCGCTCCGGGGCCTGCCGGATCACCGGGACCGGGAGGCGGACCGCGCCGCCGGCCGGCGCGGCCCCGGGCGCGGCCAGCGCCGCGGCCAGGACCGCGACCGCGGTCACCGGACGATGATCTCCTTGTTCAGCAGCTTGAGGATGAGGATCACGAGCAGGACGACGATCAGGATGCCGATGAGCGCGCCGATCCCATCGCCGCCGGTCGGCAGCCCGCGGGTGGCGGTGGCGAGATGGTGCAGCTCGGCGTCCGAGAGCGACGCCAGCCGCGCCTCGACCTGCGCCGGGTCGAGGCCGTAGTCGCGGAACTTCTGCGCCACCACGCGGTGCTCGAGGGCGCGCTGGACCGCGAGCAGGTCGCCGTCGCGGACCGAGACGATCGCGGTCTCCCCGGAGGGGCGCGAGGGCGCGAGCCCGGCGAGGGCGGGCGCGGTGTGGATCGCGCACCACCAGACGGCCAGCGTGAGCGCGGTCCAGAACCGGAGCGTGCGGGGGAATCCGTCCATGGGTCCTCCTCGGAGGGGATCCTGCGCGGCGCCCCCGGGCCTTCCGGGCCGGCCGCGCGTCGGGGCGGCCGCCGCTGAGGCCGACAGCCTAGCCGCGGGGGCGGCGGCCATCAAGCCGGGCCGCGGGGTCGCGGCGCGGCCGTCGGCGGACGCGGTCGCTGTGTTAGAATTCCCGCCGCTTGCGGCCCGGAATCGATCCGGTCCCGCCGGCCCCGCGAACGCCGCGCCACCCCTCCGGGACCCCCGATGCCCGAGCGCCCCGCCGCATGCCGCTGAGCCTGCCCCGGCCCGGGCGCCACGGTCCGTCGGGCGCCGCGGCGCTGGCCCTCGGTGCCCTGCTCGCCGTCCCGGCGCTCGCCGACACCGCCGCGCTCACCGGGCTCGGGCTCGAGAACGCGAGCGCCGACGACTCCGCCCGCGTCGTCGCGTACGAGAACCGCCGCTACCGGCACGTGAACGAGGCGCGCGCCCGCGTCGCGGCCGCCTACGGCGCCTCGGCGGCGTCGCCGCTCGTCGTCGTCGAGCGCCGGCTCGGCCTGGCGGCGGCGGCGATCGGCGACACCGGCGCCGCCGCCGCCCGGGTCCGGTTCCCGAGCGACCCGGGCGGCCTGTCCGCCCCGGGGGGACCGCTCGCGGCGCCCACCCGGCGCAGCCTCGACCTCGAGCTGGTGCCGCTCCTCACCTACGAGATCGGCCGCGTGCTCGACCCGGTGCTGGTGCGGGTGGACCTGCAGCCGCGGCTCCGCTACAACCCGTGGCCGGGGGCGCGCGCCACCGCCTCGCTCGTCGTGCCGCTGCGGAACGACTTCGCCACCGACTCGCTGAACCCCGACATCGACCGCGTCCGCCCGGGGCCGCTCACGCTCGAGCAGTTCGCCTGGGTGCCGGGCGGGGCGCTGCTCTCGGGGACCGCCGGGATCTTCGCCGGCAACCGCTACGGGCTCTCGCTCGGGGCGGCGCGCCCGGTCGCCGGCGGCGCCCTGCTGTTCGACGCCCAGGCCGACCTGACCGGGTTCATCGCCTTCCCGGCCACCGGCACCGAGTACTCGGCGCTCGCGCGCTGGACCGGGTTCGCCGGGGTGACGTGGCGTCCGCCCGCGCTCGACCTGGCGCTGCGGGTGCGCGCCCAGCGCCACCTCTACGAGGACCGGGGCGTCGAGGTCGAGCTGCGCCGCTCGCTCGGCGACCTCGACCTGGCCTTCTACCGCCAGCGCTCGGGCGGCATCGACGTGAACGGCGTGCGGCTCGAGGTGCCGCTGCCGCCGCTCCGCCGGCCGACCGGGCAGGCCCTGCGGGTGCTGCCGGTCGCCCGGCTCCCCCTCCTCTACCGCGACGAGGCCGCCCCGGTCGGGGTGGCGGTCGCGGGGGTGGCCTCGCGCGAGGAGTTCCTGCGCCAGCTCCACGCCCCGGGGCTGGCCGCCAACGCCGACCGCTATCGGACCGGCCCCCGTACCGCCCGGACGGGGGCCGCCCGAGCGGCCGCGGACCGCGTCTCCCTGACCGGGACCACCGGGTTCGTCACCACCCCCTGGTGCGGGGCGATGAGCGACCGCGCGGTCGAGGTGGGCTACAACCGCATCCCCCGCGGGGGCGCCTGGGACCAGCGGGGGGTTCACCGCAACGACGTGTACTACGCGGCGTTGGGGTTCCTCCCCCGGATCGAGGCGGGGCTCCGCTGGACCGTCCTGCCCGGGTACCGGGCGTTCGCCGACGCGTTCCCGGAGTCGCGCCTGACCGACTCGGACCGGATGCTGAGCGGGCGCGTCGAGCTGCTCCCCCCCCGGCCCGGGCGGCCGGGGCTCGCGGTCGGGGTGGAGGACGCGGTCGGGACCCGTCGCTTCCACGCCACCTACGCCGTCACCGGCATCCCGTTCGAGTATCGAGGGTTGCGAAGCCGGCTCGCGCTGGGATATGCTTCCCGCACGCTGACGGCGGCCCGGCACACCCTCGACGGCGGTTTCGGCGCCGCGGAGGTGATGCCCCTGCGGTCGGTGGCCGTGTCCTTCGAATACGACAGCGAGCGCTGGAACGCGGCGCTCGGCGTCGATCTCGGATTCGGTCTCCGCGCGCGCGCCGCGCTGCTCGATCTCGAGCACGCGAGCGTCGGAGCGGGGTGGTCGGTTTCACTGTAGCGCTTCGGCTTCACCCACGCGGCGACGGATCGCCGTGCCAGATCGCCACCGGATGGCGGACATGCACCATCGAGGATCGCGCCCGCGGTCCGACCGACATCCGGGGGATCTCCATGCACCTTGGCACCCAGCACCGGCCGCCGCACCGCGTCGCCACACGCGTGCTCCTGATGCTCGCGCTGTTCGTGGCGTCGCTGACCCTCACCCACTGCCGTCTGGTCGGCGACCGCATCACCGGCACCAGCGTCGACCTGCTGCGGCGGAAGAACGAGTGCACCGCCACCTGCCAGGACCAGTTCAAGGCCCGCAACATGGCCGAGGACCAGCTCCACGCGACGAACCTGGCCGTGTGCGGCGGCAACACGACCTGCCTCAACGCCGAGTACGCCCGCCACGCGGCGGCGGAGGCGGACAGCAAGCGGCAGCGCGACGAATGCATGAACGCCTGCGCTCATCAGCAGGGCGGAGGCAGCGCAGGGCAGTAACCACCGGAAGGGAGGACGCTGACACATGGATCGTACCCGTTCTCGCACCCCGCAAGACGACCGCGTCCCGCGCGCGGACGCCACGCCCGCCGGCCGCGGTCGCCGCCCCTCCCCCGGGCGTGCCCCGCTGCTCCGGCGCGGGCTCCTGATCCTCGGCCTGCTCGTCGCCTCGATGACGCTCGCGCACTGCCGGCTGGTGAGCGACCGCGTCACCGGGGTCGGCGTCGACCTGCTGCGGCGGAAGAACGAGTGCACCGCCCGCTGCCAGGACGAGTTCAAGGCCCGCAACAAGGCGGAGACCGACCTCCACGTCCAGCTCGTCCACGCCTGCGCCGGGAACGAGGCCTGCATCGAGGCCGAGGCGCTGCGGCACGAGGCCGCCGTGAAGGAGAGCAAACGGCTCCGCGACGCGTGCATGGAGGCCTGCGCCCACCAGCAGGGCGGCGGCGGCGTCGGGCCCTGACGGGCACGGCGGTCCGGTCCCCGGGCCGGTGGTGACGTGCGAAGGCGGCGCATTGACCGGCGCCGCCTTCGCGCTTAGGCTCCCCGCGGTCCCACGGGTCCGCAGGGCCGCGCTCGGAGGGAGTCGGGCATGAGCGAACTGAATCGCGTGGTGGCGCACTTCACCGACGGGAAGCTCCTCAAGGGGACGACGCAGGACTTCTTCCCCAACCGCCCGCGCTTCCACCTCCAGCCCGCCGACGGCGGGGCGACGGTCGAGGTGCGCTGCCGCGAGCTCAAGGCGCTGTTCTTCGTCAAGGAGTTCGCCGGCAACGCCACCCGCCGCGACCTGCGCGGCTTCATCCGCGGCCCGGGCGAGACCTCGCAGGGCAAGAAGATCGCCGTGCGGTTCAAGGACGGCGAGCTGCTGTGCGGGTACTCGCTCTCCTATCTGCCCGACCGCGAGGGGTTCTTCATGTTCCCCTCCGACCCGGGCAGCAACAACCTGCGCATCTACGTGATCGCCGCGGCGACCGTCGAGGTCAAGGCCGGACCGGCGGCCGACGTGCTGGCGCAGAAGGTCCTGGCGGCGCGCCCCGAATGACGCGGCGGCGGCCCCGGCGCCCGCGGGAAGGCTTGCGCCGGGCGCCGCGCACCGGGTAGGGTGGGGGGCTCACGGGTGGCCGTACGGCCTCCCCGCCGACCGACCCACTCCAGGGGACGCCATGACCTCGTTCAAACACCGCCTGCGGCGCAAGAAGGCGCGCGACGGCAGCCGCAAGAAGGCGCTGAAGCGGAAGCTCGCGAAGAAGCCCCGCCGCCGCTGAGCCGGCGGCTCAGGTCAGCTCGAGGTACTTGAGGTCGAGCGGGCCGAACAGCCCGCCGCCCTGCCCGCCGAACAGCTCCTGGCCGCGCCGCAGCTGCTCGGCGGCGACGTCCACCACCGGCAGGCCGAGGTCGTCGGCCGCCGCCAGCCGGGTGGTGGTCGGCAGCGTGAACCGCTCGTTGCCGAGGTAGTCCTCGAACTCGTCGAGGGTCCAGGCGTAGAGCGCGTCCACGTCCCACACCAGCCGCACGTCCTTCCCGCGCAGCAGGTCGGGCGGGTCGTCGGGCCCGGCGGGCCGCAGGATGCCGACCGCGCAGCAGTCGCAGCCGAACCAGAACTCCGGCTCGCGCGCGAGCTTGAGGTTCTGCGTGACGCGTGCCTCGGTCGGGGCGTCCTTCCAGACGTTCGCCATCAGCTCGCCGAGCGCGAACTGGAAGCGCAGCAGGGCGAGCGGGTCGTCGTTCGCCGCCCCGCGCACGCCGGTCGCCAGCACGCGCAGGTTGCGGATCGCCTCGAGCCGCACCCACGGCGAGCGACGGTTCGCCAGCGCGGTCAGGTTCTTCATGCTCCCTTCCATGCGCTCCCGGACGACCGCCAGCAGCTCGGCGAAGGTGCCGGCGTCCTTCTCGAGGAAGTCCACGGTGCGGCGCATGGCCTGGTTCAGCGGCAGGTGGGCGGCCCGGAGCGTGCCCCAGTCCTCCGTCAGGCGCTGCTTGGCGATGACGTCCCAATCCGCCATGGCGGACGATCCCCCCGTGCGTGAGCGTGGCGCGGGCGCCGGCGCGCCCGTGGTTCGAAGTATAGCGAGCGGCGCGGGGAGGGTCCAATCCCGGCGCGGCGCTCAGCCGCCCGCGGGCGGCTCCGGCACCGGGCCGGGTGCGCGCGGCGCGTCCACCCGCACCGGGGCGCCGGCGGCGCTCGACTCGCGGGCGGCGTCGAGCGCCGCCTGCACCGCGACGGCGTCGTCGAAGTCGGGGGACATCGGCTCGCCGCCGGCGATCGCCCGGTGGAGCCGGTCCACCAGCACCTCGAACGGCGCCACCAGCGCCGGCTCCCCCGGCCGCGGCGCGAGCCGGAACGGCTCCGGGATCTCCAGCTCCGCCGGCTCCTCCCCCGCGACCAGCCGCCACAGGCGGTAGCCGGTCTCGTCCCAGCGCAGCGTCGCCTCCTCGCCGTGGATCTCGAAGCGCTCGAAGCGGTAGGGCGTCGCGGCGTCGAGGTCGAAGCGGGCGGTGGCCCCGGAGGCGAAGGTGTAGAGCACCGTGCAGGCGTCGTCGGCGGTCGCGACCCCGGCGGTCGGCAGGGCCCCGGTCGGCCCGCGCCGGGGCTGTCCCACCCGCACCGACGCCCAGGCCGTGAGCGGCTCGCCGAAGAAGGTGCGGAAGCAGTCGGTGTGGTGCGAGCCCAGCGCGCCCAGCACACCGCCGCCGCGCCGGGCGTCCGAGAGCCAGTTCCAGCCCCGGGTCTCCGGCCGCCACCAGATCGGATAGCGGCCGAGGATCTCGCCGCGGCGCGGCGCGCCGATGTCGCCGCGGCGCACGACCTCCCGCGCGTACGCGCGGGCGGGGAAGAAGCGGAACTCGTGGTTGATCGCCGCGACCCGGCCGGCCCGCGCCGCCGCGTCCCGCATCTCGGCCGCCTGGAAGCGGTGGAGCGCGGTGGGCTTCTCGCACAGCACGTGGCAGCCGCGGGCGACCGCGGCGAGCACCATCGGCCGGTGGAGGTCGGGCGGGGTGACGACGCTGACCACGTCGGGCCGCGCCTCGTCCAGCATCCGGCGCCAGTCGCCGAACCCGGCCGGGATCCCCAGCTCGGCGGCGACCCGGCGGGCCTTCGCCTCGTCGGCGCCGGCGATCGCCACCGGCTCGAACCCGGGATGGCGGGCGAACGCCACCGCCTGGACGCTGCGCGCGAAGCCGGTGCCGATCAGGGCGAGCCGCAGGGGCCGGCCCGGAGGTCCGGCGGCGACGGGTCGCGGGGAGGTCGTCATGCGCGGGCGCCGAGACTGCGCGAGGCCGGCGGCGGAGTCAACCGCGCCGCCGCGGGTGTGCTAGGCTCCGCCCTTCCACCGTCCTCCCCCGCACCCGACTCCGAGGACTGCGATGCGCGACCCCCGCGGCGCCCGGCTCGCCCGGCTCATCGTCGAACACTCCGTCCGTCTCGCCCCCGGCGAGGCGGTGCTGATCGAGGCCTACGACCTGGCCGACGGTCTGGTCCTGGACCTGGTCGAGGCCGCCCAGGCGGCCGGCGCGCTGCCGCTCGTGCACCTGCGCAGCAACGCCGTCCTGCGCGCCCAGCTCCTGCGGGCGACCGAGCCGCAGCTCGCGCTCCAGGGGGCGGTCGAGAAGTTCCAGATGGAGCGGGTCCAGGCCTACGTCGGCATCCGCGCGGCCGGGAACGCGGCCGAACTGGCGGACGTGCCCCCCGACCGCATGGAGCTCCACCAGCGGCTGGTCTCCCAGCCGGTCCACCTCGACCATCGCGTGAACCACACGAAATGGGTGGTGCTGCGCTACCCGAACGCGGCGATGGCCCAGATGGCGAACATGAGCACCGAGCAGTTCGAGGAGTTCTACTACCGCGTCTGCACGATGGACTACCCGCGGATGTCGGAGGCGATGGAGCCGCTCAAGCGCCGCATGGACGCCACCGACCGCGTGCACCTCAAGGGGCCGGGGACCGACCTGCGGTTCAGCATCCGCGGCATCGGCGCGGTGAAGTGCGAGGGCCGCCGCAACCTCCCCGACGGGGAGTGCTTCACCGCCCCGGTGCGGGACTCGGTCGAGGGCACGATCCGCTACAACACCCCCTCGCTCTACCTCGGCACCACCTACGAGGGCATCCGGCTGACCTTCGAGGGCGGCCGGATCGTCCAGGCCGAGGGCACGCCGCAGGACCGGCTGGACCGCGTGCTCGACAGCGACGAGGGCGCGCGCCACGTCGGCGAGTTCTCGCTCGGGTTCAACCCGTGGATCACCCGCCCGATGAAGGACACGCTGTTCGACGAGAAGATCGCCGGCTCGCTCCACTTCACGCCCGGCCAGGCCTATGCGCTCGCCGACAACGGCAACCGCTCGAAGGTGCACTGGGACCTGGTGCTGATCCAGACCCCCGAGTACGGCGGCGGCGAGGTGTGGTTCGACGGCGAGCTGATCCGGAAGGACGGCCGGTTCGTGGCGCCCGACCTGGCGGGGCTGAACCCCGAGCGGCTCACCTAGTCGCCGGCCCGCGCGGCCGGCTCGCGGACGAACACCCGCACCGCGATCGGCCGGCCGGCGGCGGCCGCGATCTCGCCGGTGAGCTCGCGCGTCGCGCGCTCGAGCCACGCCAGCGTCGCCGCGTCCGGCCCGCCGCCGTAGGCGGCTCCGGCCGGGTCCACGACGAAGGCCCGCAGCGCGGTGTCGGCGGCGAGCCCGCTCCCGCGGGCGGCGCTCCACGGCCGCGCCGGGGTCGCCCAGTACTCGCCGGTGCGGAACAGGTGGTAGGCGAACACCGGCGCCTCGACCGCCACGAACGAGGGCCGCCCCGGTGGCGCCGCCGCCAGCCACGGGGCGAGGCCCGCGGCCACCGCGCGGTAGCCCGGGTCGTGATAGCGGACCGGCAGGCGCTGCGCCTGACGCACGAGGCCCCCGCCCGCGACCAGCAGGGCGAGCGCGACCGCGGCCGGACGGGACCACGCCGGACGCGCGGCGGCCAGCGCGAGCGCCGCCCCGGTCGCCAGCCAGGCGCCCGCCCACGCGACCGGAGGCGGGGGCTCGACGCCGGCGAACCGCACCAGCGCCGGGACGCCCGCCAGCGCGCAGGCGGCGGTGAGGATCCCCGGGCGCGCGACGCCGCCGGCGAGCGCCACCGCCCCCACCGCGGCGGCCGCCCCCCACGCCGGCAGCAGGGCGTAGAGGTAGACCGCCGACTTGACCCGGAACAGCGAGAGGGCGAGGAACGCCGCGCAGGCGACCGGGACCACGCGCGCGGCCGGCCCGCGCGCGTGCCGCGCCAGCCGGTCGAGCCCGAGTCCGGCGAGCGGGAGGGCGAGGACCAGGGCGTCGGCGAGCAGGCCGGCGTAGAACCCGGGCGGGCGCGCGTAGGCGCTCGTCGCGTCGGCGACGCGGTCGAGCAGCATGCGCCGCAGGTAGACGTCCAGCCAGTGGCCGAGGCGCGCCGGCTCGAACACCGCCACCGCCGCGAGGTGCAGCAGCGCCACCGCCGCGGCCGCCCCGAGCAGCGCCGCCAGCGGCCCGGCGCCGCGCCCGCGGCCCGGCCACACCACCGCCAGCGCCGGCAGCACGAACACCCCGGCCAGCCACAGCTTGCACTGGAACGCGAGCCCGAGCAGGGCCCCGGCCGCCAGCGTCCGGCGCGGCGTCGGCGACCCGCCGGTCACGACCACCAGCGC
>CAZKQE010000025.1:0-14953 GCA_964554725.1 uncultured bacterium | reverse complement strand
CCGAGATTCGCCGACCCGATCGGGCTCGGGCCCGAGGTGAGCTTCGGCCTGGTGGTGTTCGCCGAGGTGCTGTGCACCGCGTTCGTGATGGTCGGGCTGCTCACCCGGGTCGCCACCCTCCCGATCCTCATCTTCCTCGGCGTGGCGGCGTTCATCCAGCACGCGAACGACCCGTGGCTGCGGCGCGAGCTGCCGCTCCTGTTCGCGGTGCCGTTCCTGGCGCTCCTGCTCACCGGCGCGGGGCGGTTCTCGCTCGACGCCCTCATCAAGCCCCGCTGGCCCTGGGGTGGGAAGTGAGCGGTCCGATCGCGCCGGACAGATGCCGTAAGTCAATACACAACAACGCTTTGTCTATGCTCACGAAATATCGTGACTAACCGGACACCACGTCCTATGGTCACGACATCCCGTCACGAAGCGACACGGCTGGACGTGAGGCACGACATACCGTGAAACGCCGTCGCGGGATCTCGCGACTGAGCCCATAACCTGTTGGAGGTCACACGGATGTCGACCTCACGAGATACCGGCACGCCGCTCGACGCCTTCGCCCGGGAGACCCTCGAGGCCTGCGACGGGGTCCTGGTGCGCGTCTGGGTGGTGGGCCCCGGCGACCTGTGCACGGCGTGCGCCCTGCGCCCGGAGTGCCCCGACCAGACCGCCTGTCTCCACCTGGTCGCGAGCGTGGGGCTCACGACCCGCCTCGACGGCCCGTTCCGCCGCTTCCCGATCGGCGCGCGACGCGTCGGGCGCGTCGTGGCCGACGGCCGCCCCTACCTCGAGCGCGGCGACCTCGCCGCGCACGGGCTCGCCGAGCCGGCGTGGCTGGCCCTGCACGGCGTGCGCAGCTTCGCCGCCGTGCCGCTCGGCGGGGGACGGCGCGGCGTGCTCGCCGTCTTCTCGCGCCGCTTCCTCACCGAACAGGAGCTGACGCTGCTGGCGTTCGCCGCCCGCACGCTGCCGCCGCCCCCGCCGTCGCCGCCTGCCGCGGCCCCGGTTCCGGACGCCGCGTCCGCGGGCGTCGCGGCCGCCGCGCCACCGACCGCGCCCGACCGGCGCACGCTGGCGGAGATCGAGCGCGACGCGATCGAGCGGGCGCTCCTCCATACCGGCGGCCGCGTCTCGGGGCCGCGCGGCGCGGCGACCCTGCTGGGGCTCAAGCCCTCGACCCTCGCCTCGCGGATGAAGAAGCTGCGCGTGCGCCGACCGCTCTAGGCACGCTCCGAGCATCCCCGCCGGGCGTCGTCACGCGCCCGCGCCGCCGGGCGCCCGGGCGGTCCGCGACCCGGGCCCGCCGCGGGATCCGCCCCGCGTCGCGCCGACCACGCCGTCGCCGCCCCGCCCACGTCGTTTCCACCCGCATGAACAGCGGACGAAACGCTTGACGCCCGCGCGTCGCCGCGCCTAGCATCGCCTCGCCCTGCCCCCGCGTGAGCGAAGGGAGGTGAGGAGGATGAGGCAGGGATGGAAGTCGTACGCGCGCGGCATCGCGTTCGCGTTGTGCGCGCTCCTCGCGCTGTCGCTGGTGGCCCCGGGCGCCGGCGAGGCGGAGGCCGCCGGCCGCTCGTCCGCGGTCTCGGGCGAGGCGAAGGCGAAGGCGAAGGAGGCACGGCGCCAGTTCACCGGTGTCGTCACCGCCCTCGACAAGACCACGATCACGGTCGAGAAGCGGGGCAAGAAGCCGCAGAGCCGCGTGTTCTCCCGCCACGCGGAGACCCGCACCGAGGGCGACCTCGCGAGGGACGCCCGCGTCACGGTGCACTACCGTGAGGAGGGCGGACAGGCGATCGCCGAGCGGGTGGTGGTCCGGCCCGCGAACGGCGGCCGGAAGGACGGCCGCTAGCTCCGCCGGCCCGGGCGGGCTCCCGCGCCCGGGCCCGGCGGCCCCCGTCCGCGGGCCGCGCGACCGGCGGCACCGGGCCGCCGCCTCCGGGATCCGACCGCGCGTGGCAACGGTGCGAGCGAGGCACCCCGGCTCGACCCGACGAATCCTGTGCCGCCCGGTCGCCCGGTCCGTGGACCCGCCCGCGGTTGGGCGGCGACCGGCGGCTCGATTACCCTTGGCGCCGCGCGGCGCGCCGCGCACCGTCTTCCCACCCGGAGCCTCCGATGCGTCTCCTGCCGGCCGCACTGGTCTCGATCTGCGCCCTGGCGGCCCCGCCCGCGGCGGGCGCCGCGCCGATCACGCTCGAGCACGCCCTCACGCTCCGGTCCTGCTCCGGCCTGGCGTGGTCGGCCGACGGACGGCGCCTGGCGTTCGTCGTCGGCGAGAACGACACCGCCGCCACGGCGAATCTCCAGGACCTGTGGCTGTGGGAGGCGGACTCGGCCCGCGCGCGGCGGCTCACCTGGCATCCGAAGAGCGACTGGAGCCCGACGTTCTCGCCGGGTGGGGACACGATCGCGTTCGTCTCGGCGCGCGACCCGGGCGAGGACGGGAAGGCGGGCATCCACATGATGTCGCTGCGCGGCGGCGAGCCGTGGCGCTTCGCCGTCTACGACGAGTCGGTCAACGAGCTGGCGTGGTCCCCCGACGGGCGCTGGCTCGCCTACGTGCGGCCCGACTCGCTGCCGCGCCAGGTGCGCGAGTGGCGGAAGCGGAAATGGGACCACGTGGTCGAGGACGAGCGCCTGCAGTACCCGCACCTGTGGGTGGTCGAGGTGGCGACCGGACGCGCGCGGCGCCTCACCCACGGCGCGCACTGGGTGTGGAACGCGCGCTGGTCGCCCGACTCGCGGGCGATCGCGTTCATCACCAGCCCGACCGGGAAGCCCGACGACGCGAACCTCGCCGACATCGGCGTGGTGCCGGTCGCCGGCGGCCCGGTGCGCCGCCTCGGCGTGATCGGCAACGGCAGCTTCGCCTGGTCGCCGGACGCGCGCTGGATCGCGATCGCCGCGCCCTCCGACCGCACCCGGCACGTCGGCAAGGAGGACCTGTGGGTGGTGCCCGCCGGCGGCGGCCCGGCGATGAACCTCACCGCCGCGTTCGACGGCGACGCGGAGGCGCCGATGTGGAGCCCCGGCTCCGACACGCTCTACTTCCACGCCGCCCTCGGGGTCACCACGGTGGTGGCGGCGGTGGCCCGCGCCGGCGGCCCGGTCACGCTCGCGACCGACCGCGCGGGGACCGCCGGCACGCCGCTCGCGGCCCGCAACGGACGCGCCGCCTGGGTGCAGTCGCGGGCGACCGAGCCGGCCGAGGTCCGGGTGGCGGACCACGTGCTGCTGCCGGGCCGTCCGGTCACCGCCCTGAATGCGGGCGTCGCCTCCCTCGCGCTCGGCGCCACGCGTGAGGTCCGGTGGCGGAGCAGCGACGGCGTCGAGGTCGGCGGCGTGCTGCTGCGCCCGCCGGCGGCACCCGCCCGCGCGGCGCTCAAGACGCTGGTCCTGCTCCACGGCGGCCCCTACGGCAGCCGCTTCGCGCTGGGCTTCGAACCCGTCGCCCAGTGCTTCGCCGCCCGCGGCTACCAGGTGTTCATGCCCAACTACCGCGCCAGCGGGGGCGCCGGCACCGCGTTCAAGTTGCGCCGGCGCGCCGACTGGGGCGGGCAGGACTGGCGCGACGTCCAGAGCGGCGTGGACAGCCTGGTGGCGTGGGGGCTCGCCGACGGCCGGCGGCTCGGCGTGTTCGGCCACTCCTACGGCGGCTACCTCAGCGCCTGGGCGGTCACGCAGACCGACCGCTTCGACGCCGCGATGGTGAGCGCCGGGGCCGTGGACCTCGCCGCGCACTGGGGCCAGAGCGACATCCAGCACTACCGGGCCTGGGACTTCACCGGCACGCCGTGGGAGTCGCCCGAGACCTGGCGCCGCTCGTCACCGATGACGCACATCGCCCGCGTGCGGACGCCGACGCTGGTGTTCGCGGGCGAGGAGGACCGGCGGGTGCCCTACGCCCAGGGCCAGTGGCTCTACCGCGCGCTGCTCGCGCTCGGCGTGCCGACCCGGTTCGTGCACTACCCGCGCGAGCCGCACGGCTACCGGGAGTACCGCCACAACTACGACCGCTGGTCGCGGACGCTGGCCTGGTTCGACGAGTGGGTGCGGTAGGCGAGGCGCCCGGAAGGACCGTTCCGCGGGCGCTCGATGGGCGGCGCGGAGGCCGGCGGTCGCGCCGGCCGGTTCAGAAGATCCGCTTCCCGAGCAGGCTCTGGATCAGCTCCGCGGCCAGCAGGCCGGTCATGTTCTGCGTGTCGAGCACCGGGTTCACCTCGACCAGGTCCACGGCCAGGATCTGCGCCCGGTCGCTCAGCATCTCCATCGCCAGATGGGCCTCGCGGTAGGTGACCCCACCCCACACCGGCGTGCCGGTGCCGGGTGCGTCCTCGGGGTCGACGACGTCGAGGTCGAACGAGAGATGGATGCCGGCGGTGCCGTCGCTGGCGACGCGGATCGCCTGGTCCACGACGTCGCGCATGCCGCGCTCGTCGATGTCCCGCATCGTGTAGACGGTGACGCCGAGCCGCTTCAGCGTCTCGCGCTCGCCGGGGTCCACGTCGCGCACGCCGATCAGCACCGTGTGGCGGGGCTGGACCTTCGGCACCCGGTCGCCGAGCGCCACCAGGTCGCGGTCGCCGTGGCCGAGCGAGACGGCCAGCGACATGCCGTGGATGTTCCCCGACGGCGTGGTCTCGGGGGTGTTGGCGTCGCCGTGCGCGTCGAACCAGATGAGCCCCAGCGCCCGTCCCTCGGCGGCGAGATGGCAGGCGGTGCCGGCGACCGAGCCGATCGCGATGCTGTGGTCGCCCCCCAGCACCAGCGGCAGCCGCCCGCGCGACAGCGCCGCGTCCACCTGGCGGCGCAGCGCGTCGCACATGGCGAGGATCGGCTCCTTGTAGCGGAGCCTGCCCTCGCCCACCTGCTGGGTCTCGGGGATCATCACGTCGAGGTCGCCGCTGTCCTCGACCTGGTGGCCGAGCTTCTCGAGCCGCGCCTCGAGGTCGGCGATGCGGATGGCCGAGGGGCCCATGTCCACGCCGCGACGCCCGGCGCCGAGGTCCACCGGCACGCCGATGATCTCGATGAATCGCGGTCCGATCGCCATGGGGCGCGCAGTCTAGCAGCGGCCCCATGGGCCGCCAAACCCGGCCGCCGCGGGCCGCGGCCTGTCCGGCGCGCGCCGCCTGTGGCATCATCCTCCCGACGCGCCGCGGCCGCCCGGGCCGCGCGCCGTCCGCGGAGGGCTCGATGAGGGCGGTGGCCGTGGGGATCCTGCCGGCGCTCGCGCTGACGCTCGCGTGCGCCACCGTGCCGGCCCCGGTGCCGGTGGTAGGCGCCGACGCGGATCTCGCGGCGCTCGCCGGCGAGTGGGGCGGCGAGTACCAGGGCGAGACCACGGGCCGCAGCGGCAGCATCATCTTCCAGCTCGCGGCCGGCGCCGACACCGCCTCCGGCGACGTGGTGATGATCCCGCGCCAGCGGCGCGAGGCCCGGCTGCCGGTGCAGGATCCCTCGGCGGGCCTGCCGATCCCGCGCACCCCGCAGGTGCTGTCGATCGCCTTCGTGCGGGCGGCCGACGGGGGCATCAGCGGGCGGCTCGCCCCCTATCGCGACCCGGACTGCGACTGCGTGCTGATCACCCGCTTCGCGGGCCGCCTCCACGGCGACACGATCGAGGGGATGTTCACGAGCGCCCCCGAGGGCGGCGGCGCGCCCCAGCACGGGACCTGGAAGGTGACGCGGAAGCGCCCCTGACCCCGCCCGCCGGAGCGGTCAGCCGGCCGGACGCGTGCGGCGCCCGCGCAGCAGCCGCAGCCCGTTCAGGATGACGACCACCGTGCTGCCCTCGTGGCCCGAGACCGCGGCCGGCAGCTTGAGCGCTCCGAACGGCGTGTGCTCGCCGGCGAACACCAGCACCACCAGCACCAGCATCACCCCCGAGGCGATGGTGACGTTCTGGATGACGACGCGGCGCGCGCGCTGCGCGAGCCGCACCGCGTAGGGCAGTGCGGTCAGGTCGTCGCCCATCAGGACCACGTCCGAGCTCTCCATCGCGGCGTCACTGCCGATCCCGCCCATCGCGATCCCGACCGTCGCGCGCGCCAGCGCCGGCGCGTCGTTCACCCCGTCGCCCAGCATCGCCACCGCGCCGTGGGTCCGCTCGAGCCGGCCGACCACCTCGACCTTGTCCTCGGGCAGCAGCGCGCCGTGGTGTTCGTCCACGTTCGTCCGCCGCGCGATCGCCTCGACCGTGGGGACGCTGTCCCCGGACAGCAGCACGGTCGCCCGGATGCCGAGCGCCTTGAGCGCCGCGATCGACTCGGCCGCCGCCGGGCGCACCTGGTCGGCGGCGGCGATCACCCCCCAGCGGGTCCCGCGCCGCACCAGCATGGCGGTGCGCGCCTCGCGCCGGAACGCCGCGACACGCGCGAGCGCCTCCTCCGGGACCGCGACCCCGAGCTCGGCGAACAGCTCCGGCGTGCCGACCTCCACCTGCGCGCCGTCGACCTGCGCCACCAGCCCCTTGCCGAGATGCGAGGTGAGCCGTTCGGCGGGCGTGAAGGCGATGCCCCGCGCCTCCGCCGCGCGCACCACCGCCTGGGCGAGCGGGTGCTGGGAGCGCTTCTCGGCGCCCGCCGCCCAGGCGAGGATCTCGTCCCCGCCGCCGCCGCCCACCGGCACCACGTCGGTGACCTCGAAGCGACCCCGGGTCAACGTGCCGGTCTTGTCGAACGCCACCGCCTTCACCCGCCCCAGGGCTTCGATGTAGCGGCCGCCCTTGAACAGGATGCCGTTGCGCGCGGCGTTGGCGATCGCCGACAGGATCGTGGCGGGCGTGGCGATCACCAGCGCGCAGGGCGAGGCGACGACCAGCAGCACCATCGCGCGGTAGAACGAGGTCGCGAAGTCCTGCCCCATCACGAACGGCGGGATCGCGATCATCAGCCCGGCGCCGATCATCACCGCCACGGTGTAGTAGCGCCCCACCCACTGCGCCAGCTCCTCGGTGCGGGACTTCTGCTCCTGCGCCTCGGTCACCATGGCGACGATGCGCGCCAGCGTCGTGTCGCCGGCGGCGCGGCTGGTGACGACCTCGATCGAGCCCTGCTGGTTGAGGGTGCCGGCGAACACGCGGTCGCCTTCCTCCTTCGACACCGGCACCGACTCGCCGGTGAGGCTGCTCTGGTCCACGAGCGAGGCGCCCAGTGCCACCGTGCCGTCCACCGGGATCGCCTCGCCCGGCCGGACGATCACCCGTTCGCCCACCGCCACCGCCTCGGCCTCGACCTCGATCTCGCGGCCGCCGCGCCGCACCAGCGCGCGCGCCGGCCGCAGCTTGAGCAGGGCGTGGAGGGCGCGGCGCGTGCGCCCCATCGTGTAGACCTCGAGCGTGTTGCTGAGCGAGAACAGGAACATCAGCACCGCGGCCTCGAAGATGTAGCCGATCGCGCCGGCGCCGATCGCCGCCAGGATCATCAGCAGGTTGACGTCGAAGCGCAGCCGCGCCAGCGCGCGCGCGGTCGAGCGGAGCGCGAACCAGCCGCCGGAGAGGGCCGAGGCGAGGAACGCGACGTGGTGCGCGACCGGCGAGGCGACCACGCGCTCGAGCGCCATCCCGGCGAGCATCAGCACCAGGCACGCCACGGTCAGCACCGCCATCGAGCGGCCGCGGGCGAACTCCTCGAGCTCGACGTTCGAGAACGGCGTCCCCCACGGCTTCGAGCGGCCGAGCGGCCGCACCAGCTCGGCGGTGTCGGCCGGCACCACGCGACGCGAGAGCCCGACGTGGTCGGGGTCGGCGGTGACGGCGAACTCCCGGTCGCCGGCGCCCGGCATGCGCCCCAGGCGCAGGTCGCACTCCTCGCACACCCCGGGCGCGACCCGTCGCTCGCAGCGCGTGACCCGCTGGGCGAACATCGCCCCCACCTCGTCGGCGAGCGTGTTGAGGCCGTCGGGGTCCACCTGGGACGGCCGGTAGCGGACGGTGAGGGTGTTCTCGCGGAAGTCCGCCTGGATGGCGATGACGCCGGGGCTGCGGCGCAGACGCTCGGAGAGGACGACCAGACACCCGGGATCGCCGGCGCCGCCCGGAGGGTGCCCGGCGGCCGGGGCGCCGTGGTCGCGATGGCCGGGATGGGTGCTCACGCCGGCAAGGCTAGCACACGGTCCGGGGGGCCGCGGCCGGGGCGGGCCGGCGCGGCGACGCGCTCAGGCGGCGCGGGCGAGCCGGCCCTGCGCCGCGCAGCGCGCGAGGCGCACCGCGAGCGCCGCGCCGGCGATCGAGGCGCAGTCGAAGTCGACGCCGTCGAACAGCTCGCCGCCGTCCTTGTTGCTCAGGTTGAGGACGCCGTAGAGCCGTCCGTTGTGGACCACCGGGACGGCGATGAACGAGGGCGAGTTGTAGGTGTCCGCCTGGTCCTCGGGCGTGATCTCGGCCTGGCTGCGCATGCGCACCAGCAGCGGCTTGCGGTTGTGGGCGACCCAGCCCGCCACGCCCTGCCCGATCCGCACGCTCACCCGGGCCGCCACGCCGGCGTCGAGCCCGCTCTGGGCCGAGATGCGCAGCAGCTCGCGGCTCTCGTCCAGCGTCATCAGGCTGCAGCGCTCGATGCGGAACTCGTTGCACAGCCAGCCCACGACGCGCAGCGGGAGCCGGCTCTCGTCGGGCTCCTCGCCGAGCAGCAGGAGGAGCCGGCGCGCGAAGTCCACGCGCCGCTCGAGGTCGGCGATCTCCCAGCTCGCGCGGTTCATCTCCGTGTAGGTGTCGGACAGGTGCTCGGTGGTCACCACCGCCTGCGCCTCGAGCATCTCGGTCATCGCCCGCACCCGCAGCAGCTCGTGGCGGTACTCGTGGGAGTCGCGCTGACGCGCCTCGTACTCGTGGGCAAGGCTGGCGAGCTGGGCGTCGCGCGCCCGCTCCTCCTCCTCCAGCGCACGCGACCGCCGCGTCATCTCCTCGATCTGCCCCCGCAGCTCTTCGGCGGTCTGCGCCGCGGCCTCGAGATGCTGCTCGGCCGCCTGCGCCCGGACCGGGCGCTCGACGCGCTGCAGGTGCTTCATCATCGCCACGGTGACCAGGCTCTTCACCGGCAGGATCTCGCTCACCGCGCGGCCGCCGAAGGCGTTCTTGCGCGAGCTGGTGATGACGAGGATCCCGATCAGGTCGGACTTGTCGCCGAGCGGCAGGCACACGCACGACTTCCAGTCGGAGAGCACCGTGAGGGGCATCAGCTCGGAGGCGTCGCGCTCGTCCGCGACGTAGCAGGGGGCGGTGCCGAGACCGCCCGAGAACAGCGACCGCTTCTCCGGCGCGTTGAAAATTGCACTGGCGTCGAACAGTTTTCGCACGAGACGGTCGGGCAGCTCCTTGGCGCGCACCACGATATGGCGGCGCACGAGGCGGGTGCCCTCGGTCTCGAAGACGTCCACGAAGCCGTCGCTGGCGACGTCGTAGAAGGCGACCGAGGCGCGCCAGTCCGGCCGCGCGGTCTCGAGGCTGTGGAGGAACTCGAACACCACGGCCGGGATGTCGCGCGAGCGCGCGAGACGCGCGGAGATGTCACGCAGGTCGAATCGGGACATGGGACCTCGATCGGGAAGGAGTCGCGGCCCGCTCAGGCAAGAGGCGTGCCGGGCGCGCCGGCGCGGGCATCCCGGGGCGAAACGCGCGAGCCGCCCGGGCGCGGGGCCCGGGCGGCTCGACGGAGAGCGCGGCACGCGGCGCGCGCGGCGTCGTCAGCGAGTGACCACCACCGGCTTCGTCCAGCGACCGCCGTCCGTGCGGACGTTCACGAAGTACACGCCGGCGCCGGCCGCGCTGCCGTCGTCGCGGCGTCCGTCCCAGGCGATGCGCTGCCGCCCGGCGGCGAAGTAGGCGCCGCGCGCGAGCGAGCGCGTGGTCCGACCCAGCACGTCGAACACGACCACGTCCACGCGACCCGCGCGTCCGAGGCTGAACACCACCTCGGTCGGTCCGCGCGTCAGGCTCGGGCTCACCCGCTCGAAGGCGAACGCGCTGCCGCCGCGATCGTCGCCCACGCCGACCGTGACCGGGGTCGAGAGCGGATGGCCGGGGTCGCTGCCCGCGTCCAGCTCGTCGCCGTCGAGATAGGTGTCGCGGTCGCGGTCCACTCCCATCCGCGTCCCGCAGTCCTTGGGCACGCCGGTGACGGTCACCGCGCTGCCGGGCCCGGTCGCCAGCGCGAGGAGCTGGGCGGTGGTCAGGTTGGGCTCCGCCAGCTTGTCCGGGTCCCACTGGTCGCCCCCGACGTACACCCAGCCGCGCGGCTGTCCGCTCACCCGCCCCTTGGCGACGATGTCGCAGCGGTTGTTCGTGTAGACGGTCTTCAGCGTGTCCACCTGCGACTCGCCGGTCGGGTTCGAGGTCCCGTCGAAGGTGACCTGGAATCCGACCGCCGGCGACAGCCCGGTGTCGAACGAGAACAGGAACGCCTCGACGTCGCGGCGGTTGTCGTTGGCGACCGCGGGCGGGCCGAAGTTGAAGAGCGGGAACTGGAGGAAGGTGAACAGGCGGTCCACCGCGCCGTCGTGCGTGAAGCCGACGCCCGACTTGTTCACCGTGGCGGGGGCGTCGGTGAACCCGACCTTGCGGTAGAGGTCGCGCAGCTGCGGGACCTTCATGTCCTGATCGGAGAGCAGCGCGTTGTCCGGGACCATCATCTGATTGGTGCCCGTGGGGA
Source organism: uncultured bacterium (assembly GCA_964554725.1). Taxonomy (GTDB): domain Bacteria; phylum Eisenbacteria; class RBG-16-71-46; order RBG-16-71-46; family RBG-16-71-46; genus WS-11. The sequence continues at coordinate 4,310 of CAZKQE010000025.1, read as the reverse complement.
GGCTGTGGCAGTCCATGCAGCGGCCGCCGTCCACGTTCGCGTTCATGAAGAAGACGCGCCCGCGCCGCGCGCTCGGCACCGTCGGCGGCGCGTCGCGCAGCGAGTCGTTCAGGAACTGGTTCGGGTTGGGCGGGTGCGCCATCGGCATCACGAAGTCGGAGAACGCGGTCATCTGCGAGTCGGGCAGCACCGAGCGGCCGAGCAGGGAGGAGAACGCCCCGTTGAACGCCGACAGGTCCACGCGGTCGCCCCGCCAGTGGAGCGGCTCGGTGTTCGTGAGCCCGCGCAGCGACTGGGTCCGCATCGGGCCCTTCTCGGGGTCGAAGCCCTCGAGGAACAGCGGGTTGGGCGCGGGCGGCGGCTCGAAGGGGGCGGCCGGGTCGCCGAGGTCCCACGGCAGGTGGTCGGCGTCGCCGAACACGTGGCAGGTGGCGCACGCCTGGTCGCCGTGGCTCGAGGTGAAGCCGCCGTAGAAGAAGCGGCGGCCGTGCACGATCTCGTTCGGGGTGGGGTCGAACCCGATGTTCGCCACCGCCACCTGGCCCAGCGTCTCGGTCGAGAGCGTCTGGACCTGGTTCCGGTTGCGCCCGACGACGTAGACGCGCGCGCGCGCGTCGTCCACGACCACGCCGGTCGGCCCCGCCACCGTCGGCACCCGGGCCAGCATGTTCGTCGTCGAGCCGGTCGCGGCGGGGTTCATCACCGCCAGCTTGTCGTTGCCGAGCGACGTGAGATAGACGCGCGAGCCGTTCGCCGCCCACGCCACCCCGGTCGGCAGCGAGATCGCGGAGTCCCGCTCCGTCTGCGTCCCCGGGTTGAGGACGAGCCCGTCCATGCCGAAGTACGTGATGTGCGGGTTGAGGATCCGGTTCGTGACCGTGCCCGCGGTGTTCACGTAGGAGACGCGTGCCTCGACCAGGTAGCCGCGGATCTTCGGTTCGTAACGGAACTGGTTGCGCGCCTCCATCCCGGCCACCGCCAGCCTCCCGTCCACCGGGTTCACCGCCACCGCGAAGATCGTGCTGCCCATCTTGCCGAAGTTGCGGCTCACGGTGTTCGTCCCGGTGTTGATCTCGGCGACGTCCACTTCGTGCATCGTGTACTGCGCGGTCCCGCTCCGGTAGCCGCCGTACTCGTCGTACCAGCCGGCGCCCGAGGTGCCGCCGTCGGCGTACTGGATGATCGCGGCGACCGACGGCGCGGGCGCCGGGTTCCCCGGGTGGTCGGGATGGCCGAACTTGTTGCTGGTCTCGCGCGGGAAGTCGAGGTCCTCGCCGAGGCCGGGCGAGGCCTCGGTCGCCGACAGCACCGAGGTGCGGTTGCCGCCGGCGAAGATCGATGCGAACACCAGCGTGCCGGCGGCGTTGCGCGCCAGCGCGCGCGGCATGCGCCCGTTCACCGGGATCGTGGCGACCAGCGTCAGCGTGGTCGGATCGTAGACCCGGACGACGTCGAGCATCGAGACGCTCACGTAGGCGCGGGTCGGCGAGCCCGCGAACACCACGTCGCTCGGCTCGTCGCCGGTGCGCACGGTCGCGCGCACGTGCATCGTCGTGAGGTCCACGACGCTGACGTCGTCCGAGAGCTGGTTCACCACCCAGGCGGTGTTGTTGTCGAGGGCCGCGACCGACACCGGCTCCATGCCGACCGGGATCTCGGCCACCCGCTTCGGGAACGAGTCCGTGAGCGAGAACACGCTGAGCCGGTTGTCGGGCGTGTTGACGACCAGCAGCCGCGTCCCGTCCGGGGTCATCGCCGCCGGGCGCACGTGGCCGCTCTCGAAGTGGACGAAGTCCCCCCCGCTGGTCGCCCGCGAGGCGAGGGGCCGCGGCGCGACGGCGATGCCGATGCCGACGGCGAGCACCGGGATGGTGAGCACGAGCAGGATGCGGCGCATGGATGGGAATCTCCGGACGGCGCGGTGCGGCAGCATGGGGCGCAGGGGGGGGCCCGCGCGAGTTCTCGAGCAAGAGTCTATCACCCTAACCCGAAGCGGCCACGCACAATCGAGCGCCCGTTCTTTCGCCGCGCGGCGCCCGGACCGTCCGCGCCCGACGTCCGCCGCGTGGCGCCCGCGGCCGAACTCGCAACACATTGGGACGCAACTCGTTGACAGGCTACTCCGGGACGCCGTCGTGTTCCCGCGCGCCGGCCTCGACCAGCCACACCTCGCGCCGCGACAGATCCACGCCCACCCGGTAACGCGACAGGAACCCGCCCGAGACGATGCCCGCGAGCCGGAAGTTGGGGTTGGTCTCGAGCCGTGCGGGGAACGTGCCGTAGCCGCCGGGGAGCGAGTCCCGGCACGCGCTGCCGACGCACAGCCGCCCGAGCGGCACCTCGAGGAAGCCGACCTCGCCGCCGGCCGAGGTCCCGGCGCGCACCCGCGCCGGATCGATCCCGAGCCCCGCCTCGGCGAACGTCGCGCGCGGCGCCGACAACGCCACGCCGGAGCCGCCGACGTCGAGCAGGAACGGGCGTTCGGGGCCGCCGTCGACGCGACCGTAGGCGATCAGCAGATGGGTCCCGCGCAGCAGCACCGGCACGCGATGGACGACCGCCCCGGGCGGCGCCCACGCCGGGCGCGCCGTGTCGCCGGAGGCGATCGCGGTCGGCTCGAGCCACAGCGTGCTGTCCGCCATGTCCACGCAGAAACGGAACCGTCGCAGCGCCTCGAACCCGATCAGCCCCCGCACGCCGCCGGGCAGGTCGCCGCGCCGCGCGCGCGTCACCGCGACCGGCAGCCGGCGCAGGGTGGTGGCGCCGAGCGTGAGCGAGTCGAGCGCCGCGTAGTCGAGCGCCACGCCGATCGCGGCGGCGGGCGAGTCGGGACCGCCGCCGCCGAACGTCTCGAGCCCCAGCTCGCGCGCCAGCGCGCCGTCGAGCGTGACCTCGGGGCTGCCGGCGTCCACGCGGAACGGGAACGGCCCGCGGCCGTTCACCCGCACCGGCACCACCAGCGGCCCGCGCACCGGCTGCGGGAGGAAGCGCAGCCGTTCGCGCCCGCGGCCGCCCACCTCGTAGGCGCGCCCGCCCAGCCGCCGCATCGCCGCGATCAGCCCCGAGCGGTCCGGCGAGCCGCTGCCGGGCAGGGCGCGCGCCCGTTCCCAGTGGTCGGCGGCGCGTGCGTGGCGGCCCTCGAGGTAGAGCGCGAGGCCGAGGTCCTCGTGCACCTCCCAGTCCTCGCTGCGCATGCGGGCGGCGCCCTCGAGCCACTCGACCGCCTCGGGGAAGCGGCCCTCGCTGCGGGCGATGCGGCCCCACAGCAGCACGGTGTCGAACTCCCGCGCGCCGATCGTGCGCGCGCGCTCGACGCAGCGGGCCGCCCGGCCGTGGTCGCCGACCTGGAACCAGGCCCGCGCGAGCCGGGTCCAGTTCGCCTCGCGACCGAGCGCCGGGCGGACGCGCGCCTCCTCCTCGCGCACGATCGCCATCAGCGAGTCGAGCCGCGCGAGTGCCGTCTCCGCCGGCTCGATCGCGACCGGCGGCGGGCCGGCGGCCCCGGGTGCCCCCGCGGTCACCGCCAGCAGTGCGGCCGCGAGCCGCAGCCGGGCGCGGCCGGGAGCGCGACGCGCGGGGGTCACCGGGCGGTGACGGCGGCGGAGAACGCCGCGCCCGCGCGGGCCACCGTCGCCACCAGCGCGGTGTCGGCGACCTCCGGGCCGCACACCACGTAGGCGCGGCGCTGGGCGTGGCGCACGGCGACGGTCGAGACCCCGGGGACGGCGGCGAGGCGGGCCTCGATCGTGGAGGCGCAGCCGGCGCAGGTCATCCCGTCCACCTCGAGCGTGACGATCCGCTCACCGGACCGCGCGGCGAGCGGCACCGGCGGCAGCGAGCGGATCTGGCGCGCGACGATCGGACCGCCGATCGCGAGCACCAGGATGCCCGCGACCAGCGCGGCGATGTTGAGGATGTCCCGCGGCATCCGTCCCCCCTCCCGGACCGGCGGGAGCGCCGGTCCGGGGGAGACGATATCGCAGCCGCGCCGCGGATGTCAGGGCGCCGGCGCGACCGCGACCCGGCGCGCGCCCGTCGCGCCCCCCGCCGACACGCGCAGGAAGTAGATCCCGGCCGGCACCCGCCGCCCCGCCCGGTCGCGCAGGTCCCAGGTCACGCCGTGTCCGCCGTTCGCCCCGCGCTCGACGGCGAGGGTCCGCACCGTGCGGCCGGCGAGGTCCACGATGCCGGCGTCGACCGACTCCACCGCGCCGGGCGGGACGGTGAACTCGATCCGCGCCGCCGCGACCGCCGGGCTGGGCGCCGGCGCCGTGAACACGATCGCGGCGCGGCGTCCCCCCGGCGCCGCC
>CAZKQE010000024.1:0-14954 GCA_964554725.1 uncultured bacterium | reverse complement strand
AAGGGCGCGATCATGGTGGACGACGGCGAGCTCTACCAGGTGATGAAGCAGGCCGCGAAGCTGGGCGCGGTCGTGACCGTGCACGCGGAGAACGGCGACGCGGTGTCCCATCTCCAGAAGGAGCTGGTGGCGGCGGGCAAGCTCGGCCCCGAGTACCATCCGGTCTCGCGTCCCAGCACGGTCGAAGGTGAGGCGACCGAGCGGGCGCTGATGATGGCGAACCTGCACGGCGCCCGCGCCTACATCGTCCACATGACCTGCAAGGAGGCGGTGCAGGCGCTCGAGCGGGCGAAGCTGCGCGGCCAGCGCTGCTACGGCGAGACCTGCCCGCAGTACCTGCTGCTGGACGACAGCGTGTTCGCGAAACCCGACTTCGAGGGCTCCGCCTACGTGATGAGCCCGCCCATCCGGCCCGCGAACGTCGGGCACCACGACGCGCTGTGGACCGGGCTCACGAGCGGCATGCTCGACTCGATCGGCACCGACCACTGCCCGTTCACGATGGAGCAGAAGCGGGCGGGCGAGGCCGACTTCACGCGCATCCCGAACGGCGCCGCCGGGATCGAGGACCGCCTCCCGCTGCTCTACACCCACGGCGTGTGCGCGGGCCACTTCGACCTGCAGCGCATGGTGGCGCTCGGCAGCACGAACCCGGCGCGCATCTTCGGCCTCTACCCGCGCAAGGGTACGGTGGCGGTGGGCAGCGACGCGGACCTGGTGGTCTACGACCCGGCCGGCGAGAGCGTGCGGAGCGCGCGGACCCACCATTCGAAGTGCGACCGCAACATCTTCGAAGGGTTCAAGGTGCGCGGGAAACCGAGCCACGTCGTCGTCCACGGCCGCGTGCGGTATCGGGACGGCAAGCTCGACCTCGAGCGCGGGGTCGGGCGCTTCCTGCGGCGCGAGCCCGTGAAGGGCGGGCCGCCGCATCCGACCGGGGTCACCGCCGCCGGACAGGTGGGCTGAACATGTCGGCCGACCGGCGCCGGCGGGCAGCGAAAGGAGCCCCTGCGATGGGCTTCGAGCAGACGATCCTGCGCGAGAGGCGTCTCGTCCACCTCACGGGTTCCGGCGACCTGGACGCCGAGGCCTGCCTGGCGGCGCTGCGCGCCCTCGACGCGGGCCTGGCGGGCGAGACGGGTTTCGGCGTCCTCGTCGACATGCGCGATACCGATTACCTCGGCTCCACCGGGGAGATCCGGCAGTTCGTGGACCTGATCGGCGGCCTCGGCGGGCTCCGCGGTCACCGGTTCGCCGTCGTGGTCCGGAGCGAGGCCCAGTTCGGACTCGGCCGCATGTTCGCGACGTTCCTCGAGATGGTCGGCGGACGGGCGAACGTGTTCCGCACGCCCGAGCCGGCGCTCGCCTGGCTCGACAAGACGCGTCCGAAGTGAGGGCCGCGCTGCGGCGGCTGGCGATCGTCCTGGTCCTCGCGGCCGTGCCGGCGGTGTCCGGGGACCGCGGGGCCGCGGCCACGGCGGACGCGCCGGCGCCGGACGCGGCGGCCGGCGCCGACCTCGCCGCCGCCCGCCGCGTGTTCGCGGCCAATCTGGACGCCATCCGCCGCCGCGACCGCGACGCCTACCTCGCCTGCTACCTGCGCTCCGAGGGGCTCGCGCGCACCGGCCCGACCGGGATCGCGTTCGGGTACGCGGCGCTCGACTCCTCGGCCGGCCGCGGCTGGCCGGACCACTTCGAGGCGCTCGACCTGCGGCTGACCCCGGTCCGGCCGGGCGTGGTCTACGGCACCTACCGCTACCGCGTGCGCTATGGCGCGACCGAGCAGGCGGGGCTCTCGGAGCGCGTGTTCGTCGCCGCGCCCGACGGCTGGCGCATCGCCGTCACCAGCGCGTTCCCGGCGCTGCCCGGCGTGCCGCCGCCGCCGCGGGCGATCGTCGGCGCCACGCTGGTGGACGGGAACGGCGGGCCGCCGGTCCCGGACGCGGTGGTGGTGCTGCGCGACGGCCGCATCGAGTCCGTGGGGCCGCGCGCGCGCTGCCCGGTGCCCGCGGGCGTGGACACGCTCGACGCCCGCGGCCTGTGGCTGCTGCCGGGCCTGGTGGACGCGCACGTCCATTACTCGCAGACCGGCTGGGCCGACGGCCGTCCCGACGCGCTCGACCTGCGTGCGGAGCATCCCTACGAGGCGGTCGAGGCGCGGTTGCGCGCCCGGCCCGAGCGCTTCCACCGCGCGTGGCTCGCCTCGGGGGTGACCGCGGTGTTCGACGTGGGCGGCTACCCGTGGACGCTGCGCATGCGCGACGAGGCGGAGCGGAGCACCGAGGCGCCGCACGTCGCCGCGGCCGGGCCGCTGCTCTCGACCCTCGACCACTGGCTCAACCTGCCGGCCGAGCGCCAGTTCATCCACCTGCGCGACACCACCAGCGCCCGCGAGGGGGTGCGCTATCTCGCCGCGATCGGCGCCGACGCGGTCAAGGTGTGGTTCATCGTGCGCCCGGGCGACGACCTGCCGGCGCTGGAGCGCGCGGTCGCCGCCGCCGGCGAGGCCGCGCGGCGGGCGGGGCTCCCGCTCATCGTCCACGCCACCGGGCTCGCCGAGGCCAAGGCGGCGCTGCGGGCGGGAGCGCGGCTGCTCGTCCACAGCGTCCAGGACCGCGAGGTGGACGACGAGTTCCTCGACCTGTGCCGGCGCAACGGCACCCTCTACTGCCCGACGCTCTCGGTGCGCGACGGCTACGTGCGCCTCGCCGAATCCGTGACGAGCGGGGTCGCGCCGGCGGTGGACGACCCGCACGGCGTGGTGGACTCGCTCACCCTGGCGCACGTCGCCGCGACCCCGGCGACCGCGCGGCGGCTCGGCCAGCGGCGCGCGGTGCCCCGGCGCACCGCGACCGACAGCCTGCACCGGACGATGGAGGAGAACCTCCTGCGGGTGCACCGGGCGGGCATCCCGGTCGTTTTCGGCACCGACGCCGGCAACCCGCTCACGCTCCACGGGCCCGCGATCCATGCCGAGCTGGAGTGGATGCAGCGGGCCGGGATGCGCCCGATGGACGTCATCGTCGCCGCCACCCGTCACGGCGCGCGGGCGATGGGACGCGAACGCGAGTTCGGCACCGTCGAGGCGGGCAAGCTCGCCGACCTGGTCCTGGTCGCGGCCGATCCGACCCGCGACATCGCCAACCTCCGTCGCGTGACGTGGGTCGTGCGCGGCGGCGTCGCGCGGTCGCGGGCCGAGCTGCGGGCGGCGTTCGGACGTTAACGGAGCATCACCATGCGCCGCGCCGTGACGCCGTCGGGGGTGGCGAGCCGGCAGAAGTAGACCCCCGGGCCCGCCGGCCGGCCGTCGTCCCCGCCGCCGTCCCAGCGCAGGCGGTGCGCCCCGGCGGCGAGCGCGCCACCCGCGAGCGTCCGCACCACGCGGCCCGCGAGATCGTGCACGGTGAGCGTGACCTCGCCCTCGCGGGCGAGCGTGAACGCGATCTCGGTGCCGGAGCCGAACGGGTTCGGTCGGTTCTGCTCGAGGCGCGTGCCGGCGGCGAGCGGCCGCGGCACGCCCACCAGCCCGGGCTCGTGGTAGCCGAGCGGCCGGTAGTGCCGCATCGAGCAGCGCATGCGCCGGGCCTGCTCGGGCGTGAAGTTGTCCATGCACGTGTCGTCCGTGTACTCGAGGTAGTTCCGGATCGGATCCGGGTCCCCGCAGGTCATGTCGTCGACCGGGCAGCCGCCGTGGCTGGTCTCGTCCGGCTCGGTGTCGCACACGCGGTCGCCGTCGCCGTAGCAGGCGGGCGCCGCGCCCGAGCCGCAGCCGTCCTGGAACGTGTGGTAGAGGCCCAGGTAGTGGCCGACCTCGTGGGTCGCGGTGCGCCCCTGATCGTAGGGCGGGTTGCCGCTGTTGCGTCCGAACGAGCTCCACAGGCAGCGCACGCCGTCGTCGGGCAGCCCGGCCCCCTCCTGCGGCAGGTAGGGCACGTAGCCGAGCACCACGCCGCCCGGGGCCACCGGGCTCATCGTGTAGATGTTGAGGTAGCGGGCCGGGTCCCACGCCAGCACGTCCCAGTAGTTCCCGTTCACGGGGTCGGGCAGGTCGTTGAACCAGAACTCGTTCACGGTGCGGGTGAACCCCGGGAACGGGGCGCCGTCGGGATCCTCGGTGGCGAGGCGGAACTGGATGCGGGTGTCGGTCCCCGGCGCGCCCGGCGTGCCGGCGAGGGCGCGGAAGTCCTCGTTCAGGATCTCGATCTGCGAGTGGACCCGGTCGTCGTCGAACACGCCCTGCCCGGTGACCGACTCGAGCCGGTGGACCACGACCGTGATCTCGTAGACGGCGTCCGGCGCGTAGTCCGCGCTCGGGTGGGTCCAGTCCAGCGAACAGTCACCCGGGCTCCCGAGCGCATCCGCCGGGCGACGCCCGCGCGCCGCCGGCGTGGGCGTGCCGCAGCGCAAGCCGCGGGCGCGGAACTCCTCGGACAGGAAGTACGCGGTCCAGCTGAGGTAGAGGGTCCCGTTCACCACGACCGGCGGCGGATCGGGTCGGGCCGGCGCGGCGAGGCACAGGCCGAGCAGCACGAGGAGCGCGAGGGGACGCGGACGCATGGTTCCTCCGGAGCGGGACGCGACCGCGAGGCCGGTCCGTGTGCGGGCGGCCGGGCGCGACCGCGCCCGGATGGGTCATGCGTCGAGGGTGGCGGCGGGGACTTGACCGCGGCTTGAGCGGTCGCGGCGGCGGCGGGGCCGCGGGCCCGCGCCCGCGGCGGGAGCGGCGGGGCGAACCCGTGCTCCCGGCCCCGGGAGGAGAGCCGCAAGCCCATGCCACGGAGTGGGTTGCGTGGGACGAGCCCGGTCCGCACCGGGCCCGGCGCGCGGCGGCGGGGGAGGCCGGCGGCGGGGGCCCGCCCGGTCAGAAGTCGGCGGGCACGGCGCGGGAGTCGCGCCGGCGGAACACGCCGAGGTGGTAGTCGGGCCGCATCGAGTAGACGCGCAGGAACTCGTAGCGCGCGTGGAACGCCGGGTCGGCGGCGAGCGCGGCGTGGACCGGCAGCGGCAGGTCGGCGGCCCGCGTCGGCTCGGCCACCGCCGACACCAGCACGACCAGGTCGGGCGCGCGGCCCAGCACGTAGGGGACGTCCACCTTGGCGCTGAAGCGCCCGGGCAGGCGGGCGATATGGCGGTCGTTGAGGCCCAGCAGATCGAGGTTGCGGCGGCGGGCGAGGTAGGGGCCGAGCCCGGCGTCGTCCATGGCGAGGAGGGCGTCGGGCGCGGTGCGCGCGGCGATCGCGCGGCCGAGCGCGCCGTGCGCGGCGGCGAGCCCGCGCGCGTAGGCGAGCGCGTTCGACTCGCGCTCCGGATGGCGGAGCCAGGCCGGGCCGGTGAGGAGCACGAGCGCGAGCGCCGCCGCGGCGGCGCGCCACGCCGGACGGCGCAGCGCGGCGATCCCGGCGACCACCAGCAGCGCCAGGAACGGCAGGCAGGGGACGAGGAAGCGATGGCGGCCCACCCACTCGCCGCCCGCCCACAGATGGAAGGCGAGCCGGGCGCCGATCACCGCCAGCACCAGCGCGGCCGCCCCCCGCGTGCGGCGGAGCAGGAGGGCCGGGAGCGCGGCGAGCCACGCCCAGCCGCCGGTCTCGGCGAGGAATCCCAGCGCGCTGGTCGCGCCGAGGCCGAGCAGCGCCGCGCCGCCGCGCTTGGCGTGGAAGGTGTTCGGGAGCCAGTCGCCGTAGAAGGCGTGCCGGCCGACGAGGTGGATCGCGGACGGGACGAGGAAGGCGAGGGCGGCGATGATCAGCGCGCGCCGCGTGGCGCCGCGCAGCGCCGCGATCGCCAGCAGGACCGGCGCGAACACCATCCCGTCCGGGCGCGTCAGCGACAGCCCCGCGAGGGCGAGGCCGAGGGCGGCCGGCCGGCGCGGCCGCGACGGCTCGAACGCCAGCGCGGCCGCCAGCACCAGCAGCAGCGTGAAGGGGAGGGTCTCGAGTCCGTCCGCCGCCCGCTCGACCACCAGCGGCGTCAGCAGCACCAGCGCGCCCGGGAGCCACGGCAGCCAGCGGTCGCGCCCGGCGTGCGGGACCAGACCGGAGGCGCGCGCGAGCCGCGCGGTGGCCCACGCCACCGCCACGGTCGCGAGCGCGAGGACGATCTTCAGGAACGCCACCGGCGGGAGGCCGAGCGCGTGCGGGACCGCCATCAGCACGGTCCAGAGGAAGTTCGTGTAGCCCTCGACCCGCTCGCCCGGGTTGTAGACCAGCCCCCGGCCCTCGGCGAGGTGGCGGGCATAGCGGAGCGAGATGTAGGTGTCGTCGAGGACGTAGGTGCGGAGCCGGAGGAAGGCGACGACGAACGTCGCCACCACCGCGACCCCGGCGGCAGGCGCGATCGCCCGGGCGGGTCCGGGGGCGCGCTCCGGCTCCGCTCCGCCGGGGGACCGCGCGGCCGCGGGGCGCCCCTTCGGCCGTGTCATCGGTGCGTCCGTCCGGGCCGCGTGCGCGCGTCGCCCGGGCCGCGGCTACCGGGCCGGCAACGGGTTGAGGACGGCGAGGGCGAGCCGCCAGTGCCGGCCGGCCTCCTGCCGCCACACGTGCAGGTAGACGCTGGTGTCCGCCGGGGCCGCGCCGGGAGTGAGCCGCCGCGCGGCGAGGCCGTAGGTGTACCCGAGGTCTCCCGAGCGCGCGATCTCCGATCCCTCGGTGCGGTACTCGTAGGCGCCGCCCAGCGAGTCCAGCCGGGTCTGAGCCGCGTCGAGTCCCAGCGCCGGCAGGCGACCGTCGGTGTTGAGGCGCAGGTCGGAGGCGCCGAGCGCCGCCAGCGCCTCGCGGGCGCCGCGCTCGCTCATGAGCCTCGAGAGGCGCTCGTCCTCGCCGGGCAGGTCGCGGCGTCCGGTCCTCATCGTCTTGGGCCGGAGCGTGGGCCCGGCGGTGAGTTCGACGTTCGCGACCCCGCCGCGGGCGGGACGCGGGTGGCTCACGCCGATGTCGGCGATCACCCGCCAGCCGTCGCGCTTGTCCCAGCTCCAGACCGAGTTGAACTGGCCGTGCGCCCAACTCTCGGGCGGCGACGGCGTGCCGGCGCTGTCGGCCGGCGGCCGGAACTCCCACGGGCCGCTGCTGTAGCCGAAGTCGCCCGCGGAGGAGACCGCCGCGAAGGCGGGCGCCCACAGCAGCGTGCCCTTCGCGTCGGGCCGCGACTCCCACAGTGCACGACCGGGGGTCGCCCGCGGCTGGAACACCACCGCCTCGGGAGCGAGGTAGGTGAGGAAGGCGTGCTTCATCCCGTGCGACGATGCCAGGGCGGCGAACGCGCGCTCGGCGGCGACCAGCGAGTCCAGGCCGCCGCTGTCGGCGGCCGCGGGGGCGGCGGAGAGGACGACCATGGCGACGGCCCCGATCCCTGCCCCGACCCTCATCGGGCACCTCCCGGCTGCGGTTTGCGGCGGTAGAGGCCGACGAACGCGTCCTGCCACGTCCGTCCGCTGTCCGCCGACGTCTCCCAGTGCTGGCGCACGCGTCCGTCCTCGAGCGCCCGCCAGGTGATCCGGTTCCTCACCACCCGGCCGTCCGGCTGCCGGGTGTCACCCGCGAGCACCATGCGCCCGTCCTCGAGCCCGCCCGACATCGCCAGCAGCAGCCCGTTGCTGTCCACCCAGGTCTGGTGCCACCTGCGGTCGGCGGCAGAGTACAGGTTGAAGCTCATGCCGCGCATCCCGCGGGTGCCGCTCCAGGACTCCTGCAGCACACAGCCGCCGAGGATCGCTTCGATGCGGTTGGTGCCGGCGAGCGCGCCGTTCGGCGTGTGGACCTCCCAGTCGCCGATCCAGAAGTCGAACTGGCGATGCTCGGGGGCGGAGCAGGGGGGTGCGGCCGGCGTCTGGGCGCGGGCGGCTCCGGCGGCGGTCAGGAGCAGCAGCAGGGCGGCGGGGACGGCGGAGCAGGGGCGCATCGGTCGGCCCTCCTCGAAGGGGTGGCGTCGCGCGGGGTTCCGTGCGCCCGCCAAAGGTGGCATCATGTCCGCCCGGCGGGGCCATCTTCGCCGAAGCGCCGCCGCGGCGCACGGGCGAAATCGCCCGATGCCCGATCCCGAACGACGAACGCCGCGCCCCCGGGGCCCGGAGGAGAGCCATGAACCCCAAGACCCCCGCGCCGAGCGAGACCCTGTCGGCGGCCGACGTCCGCGCCCGGCACCAGGAGTTCCTGTTCCCCGCGACCACGAACTACTACGAGGAGTCGCTGGTGCTGGCCGAGGGGAAGGGGATGCGCCTGCGCGACGTGGACGGGCGCGAGTACCTCGACTTCTTCGGCGGCATCCTCACGGTCTCGGTCGGGCACTGCAACGACGAGGTCAACGCGGCGGTGAAGGCCCAGATCGACCGGCTCGGCCACGTCTCGACCCTCTACCCGACGCTGCCGATCGTCGAGCTGGCCGAGAAGCTGGCCGCGATCACCCCGGGCGCGCTGCGCAAGTGCTACTTCACCGCCAGCGGCACCGAGGCGGACGAGACCGCGGTGATGATGGCGCAGCTCGCCACCGGGCGCAGCGAGATCGTCGCCCTGCGACACGGCTACTCGGGGCGCTCGATGCTGGCGCAGTCGCTGACCGCGCACAGCACCTGGCGCGCGCTGCCGAGCAAGGTCGCCGACATCAAGCACGCGCTCTCGCCCTACTGCTACCGCTGCCCGCTCGGGCTCACCTATCCCTCGTGCGGGGTGAAGTGCGCGCAGGACATCGAGGAGCTGATCCGCACCACGACCACGGGACGGATCGCCGCGTTCCTCGCCGAGCCCATCCAGGGCGTGGGGGGGTTCGTGACCCCGCCGAAGGAGTACTTCGAGATCGCGGTGGCGATCGTGCGCAAGTACGGCGGCGTGTTCATCAGCGACGAGGTGCAGACCGGCTTCGGCCGCACCGGCGGCAAGTGGTGGGGCTGCGAGCAGTACGGCGTCGAGCCCGAGATCATGACCATGGCCAAGGGCATCGCCAACGGCATGCCGCTCTCCGCCACGATCTGCACCCCGGCGATCGCCGACTCGCTGCAGAAGCTCACGATCTCGACCTTCGGCGGCAACCCGGTCACGGCCACCGCGGCGAACGCCACGATCGGGGTGATGGAGAAGCACGACCTCAAGGGCAACGCCGAACGCATGGGCCGGCGCCTGCGCGCCGGGCTCGAGGGGCTGCAGCGCAAGTACCCGCGCACGATCGGCGACGTGCGCGGCATGGGGCTCATGCAGGGCGTCGAGCACGTGGCGGACGAGACCCGCGGCGACCGCACCCCCAACCCGCAGGCGACCGCGCGGCTGTTCGAGGAGACGAAGAAGCGCGGACTGCTGATCGGCAAGGGCGGGCTGTACGGGAACGTGCTGCGGATCTCGCCGCCGCTCACCGTGAACGCCGCCGAGGTGGACGAGGCGATCGGCAAGCTCGACGAGGCCTACGGGGCGATCGGGGCGTGAGGCCGGCGCCGGCGCGGGTCGCGGACGCCGGGACCGCCGCGCGATGAAGCCGCTGGTCGGGCTGCTGACCCTGCTGCTGGCGGCGGCGCTCGCGGCGCTGGCGCTCGAGGCGGCGGCGTTCGGCGGCGCCTGGGTCATGCACCGGCGCGGACTGCACGACGACGAGATCCGCTGGCTCGCCGGGTTCCAGCCGGTGATGCGCTGGGAGAAGGGCCTCGACCGCCTGATCGCCCGGCGCGAACGCGAGCGCCTGGAGCGGGCGCTGGGCGCGGGCCGGCTCGATCGCGCCGTCCACCTGTTCCGCGCCGCGCGGGCGCGGGTCCGGGCGGCGGGCGGACCGCCGGAGTCGCAGCTCACGATGCTGGGGATCGAGACCTACCGGCGGGCGGCCGACCGTATGACGCGGCACGGACGGCTCTCCGCGGCGGCCGACTGGGGCGACAGCGTGCTGGTGCTGGCGATCCGCGACCCGGCGCCGGAGCACCGCTACGCGGCGCTGGCCGGGTTCATGGAGGGGCTGGAGCTGCGCGTGCGCGACGGCCGTCCGTGCGATGCGCTGGCACGCGTGCGGTGGGCGAAGCGCGGCCTCGGGGGCGTGGTCCCGGGGCTGCCCGACAACGTCGAGGAGGACCTGGTCATGCAGTGCGACCGTCAACGCCGGGAGGAGGCCCGCCGATGACCCCGCCGCCCGCCGCACCCGTCCCGGTGGACCGTCTCGAGCGGCGACTGCCGGACGCCAAGCCCACGTACGCGCCCGGCGCGGCGGTCGCGGAGGCGAACCGCTGCCTCTACTGCCACGACGCCCCCTGCGTCGCCGCCTGCCCGACCGGGATCGACATCCCGGGCTTCATCCGCAAGATCGCGACCGGCAACCTGCGGGGTTCCGCCCGCACGATCCTCTCGGCCAATCTGCTGGGTTACTCGTGCGCGCGTGTCTGTCCGGTCGAGGTGCTGTGCGTGGGCGCCTGCGTCTACAACGACTGGCACCGCGACCCGCCGATCCAGATCGGCCGGCTCCAGCGCTTCGCGGTCGAGACCGTGCTGGACGCCGGGCGCGGGGCGACGCTGCTCCCGCGGGCGCCGGCGACCGGGAAGAAGGTGGCGTGCGTGGGCGCCGGTCCCGCGTCGCTGGCGGTGGCCGGCTACCTCGCACTCGAGGGGGTGGCGGTCACCGTGTTCGAGCGCCGCGCCGTCGCCGGGGGGCTCAACACGACCGGAGTCGCGCCCTACAAGATGCACGTCGAGGGTTCGTTCGCCGAGGTCGCGTTCATCGAGTCGCTCGGGGTGGCGATCCGCACCGGGATCGAGGTCGGGCGCGACCTCACGCCGGGCGAGCTGATGGCGCATCACGACGCGGTGTTCATCGGCGTCGGCCTCGGCGCGGACGCGCGGCTCGGCGTGCCGGGGGAGGACGGGCCCGGCGTGGTCGGGGCGACCGCGTGGATCGAGCGCCTCAAGCTGGAGCCGGGATTCGCCCTCGGCGGCGTCGCGCGCGCTCTGGTGATCGGCGGCGGGAACACCGCGATCGACGCTGCGCGCGAGCTGGCGCGCCTCGGCGTCGCGGACGTCGCCATGGTCTACCGCCGCAGCGTGGCCGAGATGCCCGGCTACGCCCACGAGATGGAGCTGGCGCGCAAGGACGGGGTGCGTCTGGTCGAGCGGGCGGTGGCGAAGGAGTTCCTGCGCGGCGCCGACGGCCGCCTGGCGGCGCTGCGGCTGGTGGACGGCCGCGAGCTGCCGGCCGACCTGGTGGTGCTGGGGATCGGGCAGGCGCGACTGCGCGAGGTGGTCACCTCGTTCCCCGGCGTCGAGGTGGACGCGAAGGGCCTGGTCGTCGTCGACCCCGCCACCGGGCGGACCGGGAACCCCAGGGTGTTCGCCGGCGGCGACGCGCTCGGCGGCGAGCTGGTGGTGACGGCGGTCCAGGAGGGGAAGCGCGCGGCGCGGGGCATCTGCGCCGCCCTCGGCGTGCCGGTCCGCCCCGGCGCCCCGATGCTCGCCGGGCACGCCTGAACCACCCCACCCCGCCCATTCCGGGCCGCCGGAGCCCGGTCCGTCAGGTCCGGGACGGGCGGCCGGGTACGACCGAACCACAGGTCCCGGGCGGACTTGGCCGGAGCCGGGGGCACGCAGCCGGCCGGGCACGGCACCGTGGGACCCTCCCCGCGGGGAGGGCGCAGAATCCTGGTGCGGGGCGAAAGTCGTTGACCTAGACTCCCGTCCGCCTCGATCCGGGCCCACGACGCCGGGCCGAAACGGCTTTGGGGGGGCGTAACGCGGGATACACCGCGTGGCTGTATCGAAGCGACACGGATCGAAGCGGTATCACGCTCCGCGTGGCGTACCCCCCATCACACTGGACCGGGGTCCGGAACCCATCCGGCGCCGCCCCGTGTGGTCGTTCCCAACGGAGGTCGGCCGATGCCCCGTCCCCTCACCCTGTCGCTCGCACTCTGTCTCCTCGTCGTCGCGCCCGCCCACGCGGGGACCTCGGTGCCGCCGTTCCAGTGGGCGGTCCAGCCGCTGGTCGGCACCGGGCAGTCGTCCGCCCACGGCCTGGCGATGGATCATTCGGGGAACATGCTCGTGTGCGGCACGTTCACCGACACGCTGACCCTCTCGACCGGCGTGCTGCGGGCCACCGGCAACACCGTGCCCGGCAACACCGACGCGTTCCTCGTGAAGTACGGCACCGACGGCGCCGTCCTGTGGGCGCGGCACGGGGGCAACGCGACGTTGAACAGCAATGAGGTCGGCTACGCGGTCGCGGTGGATGCGACCGGGAACGTCTACATGACGGGCGAGTACTCCGGCGACACCCCGACCTCCTTCGGCGGGATCGAGATCGACGACACCGGCGGCGGGGCGTTCGTGGTGAAGTACGACCCGAGCGGCACGATCCAGTGGGCGACCTCGCTGGCCACGACCGGCGTCGGCAACGGGATCGCGACCAGCGGCGCCGGCGTGCTCTACGTGTTCATCGGCGGGTTCCCGACCTCGTCGGTCAAGAAGCTGAACACGGCGGACGGCGGCGTCACCGCCACCTGGGACTTCACCGGCCTGGTCCCCGAACAGGGGATGAAGCTCACGGTGGACAGTTCGGGGAACGTGATCATCTCGGGCTGGTTCATCGGCACCGTGGACTTCGACCCCGGCATCGGCGTCTCGAACCTGGTCGGCGACCTGGGGGGCGACGGGTTCATCGCCAAGTACAGCCCCGCGGGCGCGCTGCTCTGGGCGCGCAAGCTCGGCAGCACGGGCTCGGATGCCGTCAAGAACCACGCGCTCTCGGCGGGCGGAGACGTGTACTTCTGCGGCGCGCTCGAGTCGTCGGGCGGCATCGACGTGGCCAGCGCCGACGGGGGCCAGGTCGTCGGCCGGCTCGACCCGGACGGGAACGCGCTCTGGCTGCGGAACACCACCGCCGACTACTCGGGCACGCCGATCGACCTCTATGCCGACGGGATCGGGGTGGACGGTACCGGCGACTACTACATCTTCGGCGTCGGACTTCCGGGCCTGGGCACGATCGGGAGCTTCACCATCCCGCTGGAGAACCACTTCCACATCGTGCGCTACAGCGCCGCGGGCGCCGTCGTGTACGCCAAGTTCGTGACGGCGGGCACCGCCACCGTCCTGCCGGAGGCGATCGCCGTGTACGGCAACGACCTCTACAACGTCGTCGGGGGGATGGTCGCCCAGTGCGTGTTCGATTCGTTCACGCTGCCCGACATCAACGGACACCCCCGGCAGGCCGCGTTCTCCGCGCAGGTGGGGGACGTCACCTCGCCGGTGCTGGCGTCGCTCGCCATCGTCGAGGCCGCCCCCGGGCGGGTGCGGATCGTCTGGCACGTGAGCGGCCTCGAGGGGATCGCCCGCGTCGAGCGTCGCCGGGGTTCCGACGAGTGGATCCTGCTCGGCGAGGCGTCGCGGGGCGGGCAGGGCGAGGTCGGCTACGAGGACCTCGACGTGGCCCCGGGCGACCGGCTCGCCTACCGGCTGGTCTGGTGGGAGGGCGGGATCGAGCTGCGTTCGGACCCCGTCTCGATCGTGGTCCCGGGCTCCGTCTCCCGCCTCGAGCTGGCGGCGGCGCCCAACCCGGCCGGCGACGCGTTCGACGCCCGGATCGCGCTGCCCGCGGCCGGCGAGGCCACGCTGGCGATGCACGACCTCCAGGGCCGCGTGGTGCGCAGCCGCGCCGTGCGGGCCGGAGCGGCGGGGCACATGGTGGTGCGCTTCGAGAGCGCGGGGCTCCCGGCCGGGCTCTACTGGCTCTCGCTGCGGCACTCCGGTGGGATCGCGCGCACGCGGGTGAGCATCGTGCGCTGAGGCGCGGGCGCGGCGCGCGCTCGCTTCGGCAGGGGGCCTCCGGCGGCGCCGGGGGCCCCTTCCTCGTGTCCGGTCGGCGGCGTCCACGGATCGCCGCGGCGCAGCATCGTCGTCGCGATCCCTTGCCCGGCATCGGTTTGACTCACCCGGGACTCCAGTCCACGATGCCGGCCGCGGCGCGGGACCCGCGCCCCCGTGCGTCACGATTCCTCGTTCGACTCCAGGACCGTTCACAGGGGATCCTCATGCCAGGGACGATCGGGATACCGGCCGAGACGACCGCCGGCGAGCGGCGCGTGGCCACCGTCCCCGAGGTGGTCGGGAAGCTGATCCAGCTCGGCTTCCCGGTGATCGTGCAGAGCGGCGCCGGTGCCGCCGCCGACTGCGGTGACGACGCCTATCGTGCCGCGGGCGCGGAGGTGGTGCCCGATGCCGCGGCGCTGTGGGCGAAGGCGGACATCGTCTTCAAGGTCCGCGCGCCCTCGCCCGACGAGATCGCCCTCATGCGCGAGGGGACCACGCTCGTCTCCTTCGTCTGGCCGGCGCAGAACCCGGAGCTGCTGCGGCAGCTGGCGGCGAAGCGGGCGACGGTGCTGGCGATGGACAGCGTGCCGCGGATCTCGCGCGCGCAGAAGCTGGACGCCCTCTCTTCGATGGCCAACATCGCCGGCTACCGGGCGGTGATCGAGGCCGCCCACCACTTCGGCCGCTTCTTCACCGGCCAGATCACGGCGGCGGGCAAGGTGCCGCCGGCGCGGGTGTTCGTCATCGGCGCGGGGGTCGCGGGGCTGTCGGCGATCGGCACCGCGTCCGCGCTGGGGGCGATCGTGCGGGCGAACGACACGCGGCCCGAGGTGGCGGACCAGGTGGTGTCCATGGGGGGGGAGTTCGTCCCCGTCGACTACCGGGAGGAGGGCGCCGGCGCGGGCGGATACGCCCGGGTCATGAGCGAGGGATTCCAGAAGGCGCAGCGGGAGGTGTTCGCGCGGCAGGCGAAGGACGCCGACATCATCATCACGACCGCGCTCATCCCGGGCCGGCCGGCGCCGCGGCTCATCACCGCGGAGATGGTGCGGTCGATGAAGCCGGGCAGCGTGATCGTCGACCTGGCCGCGGAACAGGGCGGCAACTGCGAGCTCACGACGCCCGGCGAGGTGGTGGTGAGCCACGGGGTCACGATCATCGGCTACACCGACCTGCCCAGCCGGCTCGCCCGTC
>CAZKQE010000023.1:0-15194 GCA_964554725.1 uncultured bacterium | reverse complement strand
GCGGCGCCCGCCGCCGCGCTCGCCGCGCTCGAGTCCGCGGTCGCCTCGCGCGTGCCGGCCGAGGTCCCGTTCGGCGTGTTCCTCTCCGGCGGCATCGACTCGGGCCTGGTCGCGACCCTCACCCGCCGCGCGGTCGGCCCCGGCTTCCCCACCTTCAGCCTCCAGATGGCCCACCGCGGCTACGACGAGTCCGGCTTCGCGCGCGAGGTGGCGGACGCGATCGGCTCCGAGCACCACGTCCTGACCATGGACGCGGCCGCCGGCGAGGAGGCGCTCGACGTCTACGCCGCGACCATGGACCAGCCGCTCGGGGACCCCAGCGTGCTGCCGACCTGGGCGCTCGCGCGCCTGGCCTCGCGGCACGTGCCGGTGGTGCTCACCGGCGAGGCCGGCGACGAGCTGTTCGCGGGCTACCCGACCTACCTCGGCCACCGGCACGCGGCGCTCGCGGACGCGCTGCCGGGACCGCTCGCCGCGGCCGGGATGGCGCTGGCGCGCCGGTTCCGGCCCGCCCACCACCACGTCACGATCGCCCACCTGGTCGAGCGCTTCCTCGCCACGCGCGGCGTCCCGCCGTTCGAGCGCCACCTGCGCTGGTTCGGCACCGCGGCTCCCGACGAGGCGCGGACGCTGCTCGCCCCGGCGCTGCGGGCCGCGGTGGACGAGCGGGCGCCGCTGCGCCACGCCACCACGCTGGCCCGCCGGCTCGCCGAGGCCGGCGTGGTGCGCGACCCGCGCCGGCCCGGACTCGTCGCCTACCAGCTGCTCGACTTCGAGCTCTACCTCGCCGGCGACCTGCTCACCAAGGTGGACCGCTGCACCATGGCGCACGGCGTCGAGTCGCGCGCTCCGTTCCTGCGCCCGGCGCTGGTCGAGTTCGCGCTCGCCCTGCCGGAGGCGGCCAAGGTGCGCGGCGGGGCGCTCAAGTGGGCGCTGCGCGAGGCGGCGCGCGGGCTGCTGCCGGCGGACGTGCCCGGACGCCGCAAGCAGGGCTTCTCGCCTCCCTTCGCGGCCTGGGCGCGCGGCCCGCTGCGCGCGCGGGTGGACGACGCCCTCGCGCGCGAGCGCGTCGCCCGCGCCGGGGTGCTCGATCCCGACGCGGTCCGCGCGGTGGTCGAGGCCCACCTCGAGAACCGCGCCGACCGCGGCCGCACGCTGTGGACGCTGCTGAGCCTCCAGCTGTGGGCGGAGGGCTGGGTGGCGGGCGGCCGGGTGGATGCCGGCGCGGCCGGCCTCGAGACGGCGCCGCCGGCGCCGGCCGCCGCCCCGCTCGCGGTGGCGGCGCGCCGCTAGGCTCCGTCCGGGGCGCCGGGTCTAGCGGCCGGCGCCGCCGGTCGCGGGCTGGCCCAGGTCCACCGGCGCGGCGTGCCGCCGCGTGCCCGGGAGCATCAGCGCGCAGGTGAGGCCCACGCCGAGCAGCGTGGCGAGCGCGAGCAGCGCCGTATGGAGCCCGCGCGCGTCCGCCAGCGCGCCCACCGGGCCGATGAGCAGCGCCCCCACCCCCCAGGCCGCGCCCATGAGGAGGCTGGCGATCGTCGAGGAGTGCTCGGGCGACAGTTCCTGGCCCATGACGACGTTCACCGGCAGGGACGCCTGGAGGAAGAAACCGCCCAGCACCAGGCACGCGAGGCCCCGCCAGTCGGGCAGGAACAGGAACGCCAGGTAGAGCGGGGCCGCCAGCACGAACGAGCGCACGACCACCGCGCGGCCGCCCCAGCGGTCGGCGAGCCAGCCGCCGAGGAACCCGCCCAGCGCGCCGAACACCAGGTGCACGGTGAGCATCGCTCCCGCCGACTTCACGCTCCATCCCAGCCGGTGAAGGTAGAGGGGCAGGAAGGTCATGAACCCGTACGACACCGCCGAGCGGCACACCACGACCAGGTAGAGCAGCGTCAGCGGCCGCAGCACCGGACGCAGGCCGGCCAGGCGCGGGCGCGGGCGCCCCGTCCGGGCGTGCGGCGCGACGCGCGCGAACCACACCATCAGGAGCGCGGTCATCAGCAGGCCCGGGAAGGCGGCGACCCAGGTGCGCTCGAGGCCGAAGGCGCCCACCGTGAGCACCGCGAGCAGCGGTCCGAGGGCGAACCCGAGCGTGCCGCCGGTGACGAAGATCGCCATCGCCAGGCCGCGCCGGGGCGAGAGCTCGCCCGCCAGCGCCGCCGCCTGCGGGTGGAAGGCCGCCACGCCGATCCCCCCGAGCATCAGCAGCGCCACCAGCGAGGCGTATCCCGGCGCCATGCCGATGCCGCTCATGAAGAGCGCCGCCGTCAGCGGCCCGAAGGCGATGAACCAGGGTCGGCGCAGGCGGTCGCCGATGAGCCCGAACAGCGGCTGCGCGAACGAGGAGGAGAGCGACGCCAGCGCGACCAGCGTCCCGACCCGGGTGAGGCTCAGGTCGAGCTTGGCGACCAGCAGCGGCAGGAGCGGCGAGAAGAAGCTCGAGTAGGCGTCGATCGTGAAGTGGGCGAGCGCGAGCAGCCAGAGGCGGGGGGTGACGACGGAGCGCATGAGGGGCGCCACGATATCACACGCGGCGGCCGCGCCCGGGGCGGGCGCACCGCTCAGGCGGCGCGGAGGATGGGCGCCAGCACGCCCTCGACGCGATTGACCTCCTCGCCGACGGTGCGCAGGACGTCGGCGGCGCCGGCGAGCGCGGCCTCGCGCCCCTGCTCCTCGAGCATGCCGAACAGCGCCGCGCAGCGCTCCGCGCCGACCGTCCCGCACATGCCCTTGAGGCCGTGCGCCTCGTACTCGACGCCGTGCGCGTCGCCCGCCTCGATCCGGCGCCCGAGCTCGGCGATGCGGCCGCGGATGTCGGAGAGGAAGGTGCGCACGAGCGTGGCGCGCAGCCCCGCATCCCCCATGCACGCCTCCTCGAGCCGCTCGCGGTCCAGCACCGCGCCGTCCGGGGTCGGCAGCGCGAGGACGTTCGCGCCGTCGTCCGCCTCCGCCTCCGGCTCCTCGCGGCCGGCGTCTCGGGTCCAGCGCTCGATCGCCCCGGCCAGCGCGTCGAGATCCACCGGCTTGGTGAGGTAGTCGTCCATGCCGGCGGCGAGGAACCGCTCGCGGTCGCCCTCGCCGGCCATCCCGGTCAGGGCGACGATCGGCACGTGGCCCCCGGCGTCGGCCTCCCGGCGCCGCAGGGTCTCCACGACCTCGATCCCGCTCATGTCCGGGAGCTGGGCGTCCATGAAGATCAGGTCGTACCTCCCGCGTCCGCAGGCCTCCAGCGCCTCGGCGCCGGTGGTGGCGACCTCGCTGGTGTAGCCGGCGCGCTTGATCGCGGAGACCGCGACCAGGCGGTTGATCGCGTCGTCCTCGACCATCAGGATGCGGACCCGCTGCCGCCGCTGCTCCTCGATCGAGTGGCGGGTCACCAGCGCCGGGGCCGCGCCGGAGGACGCGGCGGCCGCCCCCGCCTGGACGACCTCGGTCAGGGCCTCGACCAGATGGCGCTGCTGGACCGGCTTGATGAGGTAGGCGGAGAAGCCGGCCTCGCGTGCCCGCGCGGCATCGCCGCGCCGGCCGAGGCTGGTCAACAGCACGAGCCGCGTGCCGGCGATGGCCGCCTCCGCGCGGATCGCGCGACCGAGCGCCTCGCCGCCCTTGCCGGGGAGCTGCATGTCGAGGATCGCGACCCCGACCGGGTCGCCGGCCGCGGCCGACGACCGCAGCGACTGGAGCGCCTCCTCCGCGGTCGCGGCCTCGCGCGGCTCGCACCCGCGTCCGAGCAGGATCTCGACCAGCGACTGGCGCACGCTCCGCGCCGCGTCCACCACCAGCACCCGCAGGCCGCGCAGGGCGTCCCGGCTGGGCGAGGGGACGACCACCGAGCACTGCTTCTCGAGGGTGAGGGTGAACCAGAACGTGCTGCCGTCTCCGGCCTTGCTCCAGACGCCGATCTCCCCGCCCATGAGCCCGACCAGCTTCTTCGAGATCGCCAGCCCGAGCCCGGTCCCGCCGAAGCGGCGCGAGATCGCCGGGTCGGTCTGGACGTAGCTCTGGAACAGCCGCGCCATCTGCTCCGGCGTCATCCCGATCCCGGAGTCCTTGATCGTGAAGCGCAGGGTCACGCACGAGGGGTTCTCCTCGACCCGCTCGACGCGGATCGCGACCTCGCCCTGCTCGGTGAACTTGAGCGCGTTCCCGGCCAGGTTGAGCAGGACCTGCCGCAGCCGGCCCGGGTCGCCCCGCACCAGCGAGGGCACCTCGTGGCTGATGTTGGAGGTCAGGACCAGCCCCTGCCCGTCGGCGCGCGGCGCCAGCAGGGACGCGACCTGGTCCACGTTCTGGCGCAGGTCGAAGTCGATGTGGTCGATCTCGAGCCGCCCGGCTTCCGCCTTGGAGAAGTCGAGCACGTCGTCCACCAGGTCCAGCAGCGAGCGCGCGGAGGTCTCGATCAGCTCCGCGAACCCGCGCTGGTCGCGGTCGAGCTCCGTCTCGAGCAGCAGGCTGGTCATGCCGAGGATGCCGTTCATCGGCGTGCGGATCTCGTGGCTCACGTTGGCGAGGAACTCCCCGCGCAGGTCCTCCTGCTCCTCGGCCGCCGCCAGGTCCACGCCGCCCGCGCCGGTCCGGTCGCCGGCGATGCCCAGGAACAGCGTCCGCCCCTCGGGACCGGGGACGCGCTGGAGCTGGAGGGCCGTCGGCCGGGCGCGGCCGTCGGCGGCGACGACGTCGAGGCGGGTGGAGGCCACGGCGCGGGCGCGCAGGAGGCCGCGGTTGGCCGCACGCGCCAGCCGGGCGCGGTGGCCGGGCGCCACCCACTCGAAGCACGAGCGGCCGATCAGGTCCCCCGGCCCGGCCCCGCACAGCGTCCGCCCCGCCTCGTTCGCCCACAGGAGCACGCCCCGATCGTCGGTCACGAAGACCGGCGCGGGCGCCGACTCCAGCAGGCTCCCGGGGTCCAGGGTCGGCAGCGGAGCCGGGATCGGTACGGAGCGCGGTGCCCCCGGGCCGCGTGGAACCGCCGCCGGGTGATCGTGCGACGCGGGCTCTGCCAAGGTCCCTCTCGTTCGAGGCCGTGTCCCGAGGGGGCGGCCACCCCCGCGCGGATTCGGCGCAAGGCTCGGAGTATCGGCGGGCGAGGGCCCGCGCTTGAGCCCGAACGCGATGGACCGCAACGAAATATGGGGCCCCGACGCCTAAGCATCGGAGCCCCAAGGCTTTCGGTTTCGATGGCGCTGGGTCACCCCGAAGGGGCCGGCCCTGAAGCGCCAGGGCACCGGAAGGTCCCCTACGAGGTCGCCACCTCCACCGAACCCAACCGACTACTGTCCAATGGATCACCTCCTTTTCGGGGCTGCCTTCCATGGAGGGACCCAACCCTCCCGTTCCCGTCGGCCGCCCGAGCCTGCGGGAACGCGCGCGTGAGCTTCCGCGCGGGCGAACGGAACCGATGATGTGGGGCCGTGCGGCGGTTTGTCAATGCCGAACGCCGGACGGACGCTCAGCGACCGCCGGCGCCCGGGCGGGCCGGTCCCGCGGCCTCCGGCGCCGCGAGGCGCACCACCCGCAGCCGGCTCCCGCCGCCCGGCGGCGAGACCTGGTCCACCGCCCACACCCTGCCGTACCCGCCGGCGATCGCGTGTCCGGACTCGTTCCCCGCACCGGGGAGGCGGAGCCGCCACGCGGGGTTCCCCTCCGGGTCGAGGCCGTGGAGTTCGGTGCGCCAGACCGGATCGCCGTCGCCGGCCTCCACCGCCCGCGAGTAGCCGATGACGACCGTCGAGCCGTCGTCGAGCGCGAGCGCCTGCGTCGCCCGGTCGTGGCCCGGTCCGCCGAGCTCCCGACGGCGAAGCACGCGCCCGTCGCCGGCGACGCGCAGCGCGAGGGCCTGGTGGTCGCGCGCGGCGTCCACGAACCCGTAGCCGGTGACGAGGTACGAGCCGTCCGGGTGCGGCGCCACGTGGTAGGCCACCTGGAAGCCCGCGCCGTCCACCGTACGGGACCACACCGGGCTCCCGTCCGGCCCCAGGCGGGTGACGAATCCGTCCACCTCGCCACGGCCCACCCCGACCCGGCCGACGACGATGCAGCCGCCGTCCGCCAGCGGCTGGACGGCGAGCCCGCGCCGGACGCCCGCGCCGCCCCACGTCCATGCGCCGGTCTCGCGGCCGTCCCGGTCGAGGCGCACGACCCACGCCTCGGTGTCGCCGTCCCGCGTGCGCTGTCCGCAGGCCAGCCAGCCCCCGGACCCGGGCGGCTCGAGCGGTCGCAGCGAGACCAGCCGCTCGTCGCCGGCGCCGCCGAACGTGCGCTCCCATCGTGTCGCGCCGTCGGCGTCCAGCGCGACCAGCCAGCCGTCGGCCCCGCCGGCGCCGCGGCCGGTCGTGAAGCCGGCGCACACCGCTCCCCCCTCGCCGTCCGGCTGGGCGGCGAACAGCAGGTCGGCGCCGGCGTCCCCCAGCTCGCGCCGCCAGCGCACGTGCCCCTGATCGTCCACGCGCACGGCGAGCCCCTGCGCCGCTCCCCGGGCGACCGAGGTCCAGCCGGTGACGAGCGCGCCGTCGGCGAGCGGCAGGATGCCGGCGCCGACATCGGAACGGGCGCTGTCGGCGGGCAGCTCGCGCAGGAACAGCACCCCCGGACCGTGCGCGGGCGGGTCGGCGGCCGCGGCGAACACGAGCGGGAGCATCAGCCAGGAGAGGACGGGCGCGGACACGGCGGTCATCCTGCGCGAGCGCGGCCGCGGCGGCAACTCCCGGCCGTGCCCGCGCGGAGCGGGCCCGGCGCGGGCCGGCGGGAGGAGGGAGCCGGGCACGGACCCGGGGCCACACCGCGCCTCGAACGCCCGCGCGCCCGCTCGGCTATGCTGGCCACGCCGCGCCCGCGACCTCCGCGCCGGCGCGACCGAGGCCCGAGCCGATGAGCGACCCCCCGCGTCCCGAACCCTTCGCGCCCGACCCCGGCGTAATCCCGGCCGACCCCGACGAGCCCCCGCCGGTCGAGCTCGGCACGGCGGTCGGCGAGGTCACGCCGTGGGGCACGGCCCTGCTCCTGCTCGCGTGGTCGGGCGTGTTCGCGGCGCTCGCCTTCCGTCGCGAGCTGGGCGACCCGCACGCGCTGCTCGCCTGGGGCGCCAGCGCGCCGCGGCTGGACGGGTTCCCGACCGCCTGGCGCCTGCTCGGCTCGACCTTCCTCCATGCCGGCCTCGCCCACGTGTTCTTCAACGGCCTGAGCCTGCTCGTCTTCGGCCCGACCGCCGAGCGCGTGTTCCGTCGCTCCGGCTTCTGGGTCGTCTACGCCGCCGGCGGCGCGCTGGCCTCGCTCGCGAGCCTCGCCTGGCGGGCGGCCCGCCACGGCCCGGGTCTGAGCGTCAGCGTCGGCGCCTCGGGCGCCATCTTCGCCCTCGGCGGGGCGCTGCTGGCGGCCTCGTTCCGCGTCCGCCACCGGCTCGCCCCCGGGCGCGCGCGGGCGATGGCGGCGGCGCTCATCTTCCTGCTCGGGCAGGGGCTGGCGGCCGGATTCACGCGCCATGCCACCGACAACGTCGCCCACGCCGCCGGACTCGCCGCCGGGGTCCTGATCGGGGCGGCGCTCCCGCTCAACCTGCGGGCCCGGGGCCGGCCCGCGGGGCCCGCGCTGCGGGCGGCCGGAGCGTTCGCCGCCCTCGCCCTGGCGGCCGCGCTCCTGCTCGCGGTGCGCGGAGGGCTGGCATCGCCCTGAGGCGTTTCCCGGCCCGGCGCGGTATGGTGGGGTCTTCCCCCGGCCCCCGGAGGTCCGACCCATGAGCGCCGTCCGCGCCAGCGCCACGCCGCAGCTCCAGATCGCCGTCTTCATCGACTTCGAGAACATCGCCCTCGGCCTGCGCGAGGGCAGCCCGCCGTTCGAGGTGCGTCGCATCCTCGACCGCCTGCTCGAGAAGGGCAAGGTCATCGCCATGGTCGCGTATGCCGACTGGAACCGGTTCCGCAGCCACACGCGCAGCCTGCACGAGCACGGCATCGAGCTGATCGAGATCCCGCGCCGCGAGAGCACCGGCAAGAACTCGGCGGACATCCGGCTGGTCGTGGACGCGATGGACCTCGCGTGGAGCAAGGAACACATCGACACGTTCGTCATCGTCTCCGGCGACAGCGACTTCTCGCCGCTGGTCGCCAAGCTGAAGGAGAACGGCAAGCACGTCATCGGGCTCGGGATGCGCAAGTCCACTTCGCCGCTGCTCGCGAACGCCTGCGACGAGTTCATCTACTACGAGGACCTCGAACGCGCCGTCGAGCCTGCCGGAGCGGACGCGCCGGCGGCGCACGGGAAGGACACCGCGTTCCGGCTGCTCGCGGACACGGTGCGGGCGCTCCAGCGGGAGAACTTCGAGGTGATCCAGGCGTCGCTGGTCAAGGACACGATGAAGCGGAAGCGGCCCGCGTTCAGCGAGTCCGCGCTCGGCTACGGCAGCTTCAGCGACCTGCTCGAGGACGCCCAGGAGGCCGGCGTCGTCACCCTGCGCCGCGACGAGCGCAGCGGCACCTACGTCCTGACCGGGGTGACCGCCGAGACCCCGGAGACGGCGCGGCGCCCCCCGCGTCCCCGCCGGGGGCGCCGCACGCGCGGCTGAGGTCGCGCCGGGTTCAGCGGTAGCGGGCCTTCAGCCGCCCCCAGACCTCGTTCCGGGCCGGCGTCGGCCCGCCCGAGATCAGGCTCGGCTTGTAGGCGTTCACCATCTGGCACATCCGGCCGCCCTGGCCGAGCGTGAACTCCGAGTAGCACGCGTCATCCGAGTAGTCCATGTAGTTGTGGATCGGATCCACGCCCGGCGTCGGGCAGGTGTCCTTGCCGAGCGGACAACCGGAGGTCGGCGTGGCCTCGTCCGGCGTGTCGGCGATCAGGTCGCCGGGCGGCGAGCAGCCCCCGTCGAAGGTGTGGAGCAGACCGAGATAGTGGCCGACCTCGTGGGTCGCGGTGTGGCCGAGGTCGAACGGCGCGAACACGCCGCCGGGGAGCGTCCGGTAGTCGATGAACACGCCGTGCTCGAAGCTGTTCTCCGGGAAGGACCACGGCAGGTAGGCGAAGCCCAGATAGCCGTAGGGGATGCAGGAGTAGAGGTTCATCGTCTGGGCGGGGGCCTGGGCGAGCGCCGCCTTCATCGCCACCTCGTTCGCGTAGCTGTTGAGGTTGAACCAGGCCGCGTTGTTCGTGTAGGTCGTGGTGCCGAGCACGAACTGGAACCCGTGCGGGGCGAACGCGCTGTTGAGCACCGCGATCTGCGAGGCGACCTGGGCCGCGGTCAGCATGCCGGTCGCCCCGTTGTGGATCACGTGGAACGCGACCACGATGGTGCCCGGGCAGGTGGCCTGGAGGCCGGCCGCATCGTCGCCGAACCGGTCGAACAGCTCTTCGAGCTGCCCCGGCGCGGGCGTCTCGGTGCCGCAGGTGCGCTGCGCGGACGCCGGCGCGACGATCAGGGCCGCCAGCGCGGCGGCGAGGACGAGGGTGGGGACGGGTCGGGTGCGGTGCACGGTGCCTCCAGGGTGCGGTTCGGGGTGCGGCGGTTCGGAGTGCGACGAAACGGCGTGGGGCGGATCGCTCCGCCAGACGACGGGCCCCGCGGCCGAGACCACGGGGCCCGTTCGTTACGGATCCCGCCTCAGCGGGAGACGACGATGCGACGCGTCTTCGAGATGCCGGCCCCGAGCACGCGCACGAAGTAGACGCCCGCGTTGGCCCGGCCGCCGTCGATCTCGCCGCTCCAGGCGACCTGGTAGCGGCCCGGCTGGTGCGGTCCGGCCGCGAGCGTCGCGACCTCGCGGCCCTGCAGGTCGAACATCGCCACGCTCACCTCCGACGCCCGCGGCACCGTGTACTCGATCATCGCCTCCCCCGACGTGGGGTTGGGCGAGACCTGCGACACCGCGAACTCGGTGATGGGCTGGCCGACGGTCACCTTGATCGGACCGAAGGTCATCGTGGCGCCGCGCCGGTCGGTCGCGGCGAGGCGGTAGAAGTAGGTGCTGCCCGTCACGGCCGTGCGGTCGAGCGCCACGGTCGCCGCACCCTCGGCCGAGAGCTCGGCCTCCAGCTCGGTCCACGGGCCGTCCGCCTGCGCGGCGCGCTCGAGCGCGATGCGGTCGAACGCCGCGGGGTCGGTGAACTCCCACGCGACGCGCACGCCGCCCTCCACCGACTCGGCGTGGAACTGCGCGACCACCGTCGAGACCGGCGGGTCCACGATCGCCCACACCAGGTCGCTCAGGTCGGTGCCGGCGTTGCCGGCGGCGTCGCGCGCCGTGACCTTGAGCAGCGCCTGGTTCGTGGTCGGACCCGTCACCGTCCAGCTGTAGCTGCCGCTGTTCGAGAGGTTGAGGGCGATGATCTCGGTGGTGATCCCGTTGTCGCGCGAAAGGTGGAGGTCCACCGCGGTGACCCCGAGGTAGGGATCCGAGGCGTTCCACGTCAGGTTGATCGTGCTGCCGACCGGGATCACCTCCCCGCCGTTGGGCGAGGTCACCGCGCAGGTCGGGTCGGTCATGTCACCCATGAACAGCTTGCCGGAACCGAAGTCCTTGTTCGGCACCGGGCCGAACGCGGTGACGAAACCGTCCACGATCGCCCGTCCCGCGAGCAGCGCCCGCACCTGGGCCGGGGTGAGCGCCCCGTACTTCTGCATCCAGAGCGCGATCGCGCCCGTCGCATGGGGCGCGGCCATGCTGGTGCCGCGGTTGATGACGTGCAGCAGGCCCGGCAGCAGGGTGGTCGGACCCGTCGGGCAGGTGCTGGTGAAGTCCGCCGAGTTGACCGAGGCGATCTCGGCGCCGGGGGCCGCGATCTCCGGCTTCATGCGGCCGTCGCGCGTCGGGCCGGGGCTCGAGAAGGTGGCGATGTTGCCCACGGCCGGTCCGCCGAACGTGGCGTTCGCGGGACCGTTCCACAGCGCCGAGCGACAGTCGGTCCAGTTCTGACGGGTCTGCCACGCGGCGACCGCGATCGTGTTGAGACCGGTGCCGATGGCGTTAATGATCTCGCGCGTCGGCTGGTTGCCGATCACGAAGTCGGGGCTGAACGCCGTGCTGCTGCGGAAGTACCGGAACAGGTCGATCTCGCCGTTCGCCGGGCCCAGCGTCACCGCCGTGAACGTGTAGGTCCAGGTGCCCGTCATGTTGTAGAGCGAGCCGTTCGGGTTGATGACGTCGATGACGACCTGCCGGGTGCCGTTCGTCGTGGTGCTGATGCCGTTCTCGACGTAGACGTTCCCGTTCGGGGTGAGCGTGCCCGGGTAGGCCGCGTTCATCGCGCCGAGGACGACCGGTCCGATCACGGTGCCGTTGGGCGTGGTCACGGTGACGTTCATGTTCTCGGTGCCGTTGTACCAGCCGGCGATGATGAAGCGTCGGTTCGTGACGGCACCGTTGTTGACGCTCATCGTCGCGCTGGCGCCGCCCACGGTGGCGAACACCTCGCCGTGGATGTTCGCGCCGCGGTCGTTGCCGGCCGAGAAGACGATGTTGCGGCCCGCGCCCGCCATCGCGTCCATCCCGACCTCGAACGCCGAGCTGCCGTCCTTGGGCCCGAACTGGCCGCCGATCGAGAGGTTGACGACCGCGTTCTTGCCGAAGGCGGTGGCGCGCTGGAAGATGAAGTTGACGCCGTCCAGCATCCCCGAGTTCGAGAAGCTGCCGGTGGTCGAGGCGTCCACGTGGATGATGTCGGCCTTGGGGGCCATCCCGGCGTAGGTGAACGCCGGCGCCGACGTGCCGCCCACCGCGCTGCCGTCACCGGCGGCCGTGCCGCTCGTGTGGGAGCCGTGGCCGTGCGTGTCCTTCGCGCGCGAGGTCAGCGCGTCGATGTCCGCCGAGGTCCAGTAGGAGCCGTAGCCGAAACCCGGCGGGTTGGGCCCGATCGCGTCGGTCTGGTCCCAGATGTTGAGGATGCGGGTGGTGCCGTCCGGGTTCTTGAAGTCGTCGTGATCGTAGTCGATGCCGGTGTCCACGACGCCGACGATGACACCGGCGCCGTTGAGGCCGGTGAAGGTCGGCCCGCCGCTGCGGAACAGGTCGGCGCCGGTCGAGGTGACACCGTTGTTGTTCTCGACCTCGTAGATCGCCGCACCCTCGATGCGGGTGACGTCCACCAGCGCGGCGACCTCCTCGATGCGGTCCACCGGCACCCAGGCGGTGAACAGCCCGGGCAGCTCCGTGCGGATGCGGGCGCCCGCCGCCTCGAGCTGGGCGCGGCTGACGCTGCCCAGGATGAACACGTCCAGCTCGCCGGGCGAGGTGAGGACCGACGCCGTCCCGTCCTCCTGCGCGAACGGGACATCGCCCGCCTGCAGCTGACGCAGCGCGATGCGCGCGTGCGGATCCAGCTTGTTGAGGTCGGCGCTCGCGGTGCCCGCGGCGAACAGGACGATCGCGAGGAGCGAGAGCAGGGTGAACCGTGGCAGCCAGCGGATCATGCGGCACCTCCCGGGGACGGATGCGAAGGATGCGCTCGTGCGACGCGACGCGACGTCGCGTGGGTGGGTCTTCCGCCACGCACTATACAGGGGCTTGACGTGACCGTTCCAAGGGAATCCGGCGTCCCGACGACGCGGCTGGGGGGGATCCCGGCCCCGGTTCAGTCAGACGAAACCGGGCCTGGCGTCGGGCTCCCCTGAAGGGGAGATCGGGCCCGCGCCGCCCGCCGGTACCCGGGCGGTGCAGCTCCGGGGTCGCCGCCGCACGCGCGCGAGGGAACCGGATCGCGGCCTCCGGCCGACCGCGGAGCGGGGTCCGCCCGCGAGGCCACACCTCGAGAGGCCGGCGGGGCCTAGTGCGTGTGGTCCGCGCCGCCGGCCTTGAAGCCCTCGATGGCGGCGCGGGTGTCGGGCGAGGTCCAGTCCATGGGCCCGCGCGCCTGATGGACCAGGTGCCCCTCGGGGTCATAGATGAGGGCGTCGGGGAAGCCGCGCACGCCGATCAGCGCGGCGGTCTTCCCCTGCGGGTCCACATAGAGGTTGCGGGTCGGGACGCCATGGTCGCGGGCCCAGGCCAGGGCCGCCGCGCGGCGCTGGCCGACGGCGATCAGCACCACCTCGATCCCCGGGTCGCCGGCGATCGAATGGGCGTAGTCCACCAGCATCGGCAGGTCGGCGACCCCGGCGCGCGTTCCCAGTTCGAACCAGTGCAGGATGAGCACCTTGCCCGGTCGGCCGACCAGGTTCCGCGTCCCCCCCTCGACCGCCTCGACGCGCAGGAACCCGCCGCCGGCGATGTTCTCGAGCCCGTGGTCGTGGTCCGGGTGGATCGCCGGGACCAGGCTGCGGTAGTAGGTCCAGCCCAGCAGGGCGGCGACGATCAGGAACACCACGCTGAAGACGACACGACGTGAGGGCATGATCCTCCTCGGTACGGGACCCTTCCAGCGCGCGACCGGCACGCGGACGCGAGCCTAACGCATCCGGCGCCGGGTCCGAAGGCGGCGTGACCCCGATGCCGCACGCGCGGTACCCTGCGCCCCCGCCGCCCGCAGGGAGCGGCGGCGCCAGCGGGGGGACGGGGACTGAGTGACGCGCGACGCAGGATGAACGGGGACCCGGGCCCGGGCCGGACGGCGGGCGATCCGCCGCCCGATCGGCCGGCGTCGGCCGGCCGCGCGGACGCCGCGGACGTTCCGCCGATGCCGGGCCGCTCCGACCTCGCGCTCGCGCTCAGCGGCGGCGGGGCACGCGCCGCCTACCAGGTCGGGGCGCTGCGCGCGCTCGCGCGGCGGCATCCCGACCTGCGCGTGCCGGTCCTCACCAGCGTCTCCGCCGGGGCGATCAACGCGGTGGTGCTCGCGGCCTACCGCGGCAGCTTCGCCGCGGCGGTCGAGCAGTTGCGCGAGCTGTGGCTCTCGATCGAGACCGCGAAGGTGTACCGCACCGACCCCGCCTCGATCACCGGCATCGCGCTGCGCTGGGCCTCGAGCCTGGTCACGGGTCGCTCGCGGGCGGCGCCGAAGCCGCAGGGGCTGGTGGACACCCGCCCGCTGCGCGAGTTCCTCACCCGCGCGTTCGGCGCCGACGACGGCGCGCTCGCCGGGGTCGATCGCAACATCGCGGAGGGCCGGCTGCGGGCGCTCGGCATCACGACCACGCACTACGCGAGCGGGCGCCCCATCACCTGGGTGCAGGGACGCGACGTCGAGGTGTGGCAGCGGCCGCAGCGCGAGGCCGTGCTCGCCACGATCCGGCTCGAGCACGTGCTCGCCTCGTCCGCGATCCCGCTCGTGTTCCCGGCCGTGCGGCTGCACGGCAGCTGGCACGGGGACGGCGGCATCGGCCAGATCGCCCCGCTCTCGCCCGCGCTCCACCTCGGCGGCAGCCGCATCATCACCGTCTCGACCCGCAAGCGCGTCCCGGGCGGCCTCGGCGCCGAGCCGGCCGAGGAGAGCTATCCGCCCCCCGCCCAGATCCTCGGCGTGCTGCTCGACGCCGTGTTCCTCGACATGCTCGACTTCGACGTCCTCAACCTGAACCGGATCTCGGCGCTGGTCGAGGCGATGCCCGAGGGATCGCGGGGCGGGCTGCGGCCGGCGCGCGCGTTCGTCCTGCGCCCCTCGCGCGATCTGGGGCGGCTGGCCGCCGAGCATCAGCCGCGCCTGCCGCGGCTGCTCCGCTACCTGCTGCGCAGCCTCGGCGCCGACGAGAGCCGCAGCGCCGACTTCCTCAGCATGATCCTGTTCGAGCCCGCCTACGTCCGGCACCTGCTCGACCTGGGCGAGGCGGACGCCGAGCAGCGGGCGGAGGAGCTGGAGGGGTTCCTCGCAGAGGGCGTCGGCGGATAGCGGGCGCCCGGGCAGGCCCCTCCCCCGCCGCGGCGGCGCGAGTCGGCTACGCGGCGAGGCCCGGCGAACCGGGCACGGGCGTGCGCAGCCGGTAGCGGCTGCCGTCGCGCTCGCGATCCATGTGGCGCCAGTCGTAGAGCATGCGCCGCAGCAGCGCCCAGTCGCCGAAGGTGTGCCACGCGAGCAGCACCTCGTTGACCTCGCGCTCGCCGTACTCGCGCCCCGGCTCGAACTTGCCGGCGAGGTAGGCGACCGCCATGCGCTGCACCTTCTGGCGCGTGGGCCAG
This sequence comes from uncultured bacterium, assembly GCA_964554725.1. Taxonomy (GTDB): domain Bacteria; phylum Eisenbacteria; class RBG-16-71-46; order RBG-16-71-46; family RBG-16-71-46; genus WS-11. The sequence continues at coordinate 165 of CAZKQE010000023.1, read as the reverse complement.
CGGGCGAGGCGACCGTCGTCGTCCACGAACGGCCGCAGCTCACGGGGGAAGGAGGATCGGTCCATGCGCCCAGTCTAACGCGGCGGCGCCTGGGACGCCATGCGGGCGCAGCGGGCCTCGACCCCGCCCCCGCGCCGCCGGCGCCCGGTGAGCGCGCCGCGGCAC
>CAZKQE010000022.1:1722-15212 GCA_964554725.1 uncultured bacterium | reverse complement strand
GATCGGCCGGCGTGCATCGACACCCGCGCTTCGGATGCCCCAGCCAGCCGCACGGACAGGGGTTCATCGCCGCGACGAGCAGCGTGCGTGCCGGGAAGCTGGCGCGTCCGCTCGCGCGCGAGAGGTGGACGGCCCCGCTCTCGAGTGGCTCGCGCAGGGAGTCGAGCAGGCCGCGGCGGTACTCGGCCAGCTCGTCGAGGAACAGCACGCCGTGGTGGGCGAGCGAGAGCTCGCCGGGGCGCGGGGGGCTGCCGCCGCCGATCAGCCCGGCGGGGGTCACGGAGTGGTGGGGCGCGCGGAACGGCCGGCGCACCATGAGGCCGCGTCCGGGCGGCCGCGTGCCGGCGGCCGAGTGGAGGCGGGTCACCGTGAGCGCCTCCTCCGACGTGAGTGCCGGCAGGATGCCGGGGAGCCGCCGGGCGAGCATCGTCTTCCCGGCGCCGGGCGGCCCCACCATGAGCAGGTGATGGCCGCCCGCGGCCGCGATCTCGAGCGCCCGGCGGGCCACCGCCTGGCCGCGCACGTCGGCGAGGTCGTCCTCGCAGGCGGGGTCGTCGTCGGGCGGCGCCGCGCACTGCGCCGGCAGCTCGCCGCCACGCAGCCAGCCGACCGCGTCCGTGAGCGTCGCCAGCGGCAGCACGCGCAGGCCCTCGACCAGCGCCGCCTCGGGCGCCGAGGTTGCGGCGCACAGGAGAGTGGTCGCGCCGGCACGCCACGCCGCCTCGGCCAGCCCGAGGGCGCCGCGCATGCCGCGCAGACGGCCGTCGAGCGCCAGCTCGCCGATCGCGCCCGCGCGCGCCAGCCGCTCGGCGGGCACCTGGGAGGTGGCGGCGAGCACGCCGAGCGCCACCGCCAGGTCGCACGAGGCGCCCTCCTTGCGGCGCCCGGCGGGGGCCAGGTTCACGGTCACCTTGCGGTCGGGCGGCAGGAACCCGGCGTTGCGCAGCGCGGGCCACACCCGCTCACGCACCTCGCGCGCCGCGGGGTCGGCGAGGCCCACCAGCACGAACCCCGGCAGCCCGGGGCCCACGTCCACCTCGCATTCGACCGGGAACGCGTCGAGACCCCAGAGGGCGGCGCTCCGCACGTGCGCGAGCATCGAGATTCCTCGCGGGGGCGGACCGACGGAGGCGTTGCGGCGGGGACGGGGCGGAGCGAGCGCGGGCGGGCCGCGCCACTCCCCGCGCGGCCGGCGGCGCGCCGGAGGCGGCGGCCGGGTGCGCGGCGGGCGCGGACCGCGGACGATAGGTCAGCGACCGCGGCGGGTCAATCCCCGGGCGGTGTCCCCGCGCTCTCCCGCCGCGAGAACCGCACGCCGCGCGCCGCCATCGCGTCGAGCACGAACCCGACCGCGCGCGGATCGTCCGCCACCCGCTCGAGCGGGCGCACGCCGGGTCCGCCGGCACCGCCGGCCGCCGCGAGCTGGGCGACCACCGAAGTGGTGAACGCGGTCGTGCGCGACATCGCGGTGAGACCGCTGCCCTCGTCGTAGCGATCCACCAGGGTGATCTCCGCACCGCCGTCGTCGCGCGCGACCCGCACCACCATCGCCACCAGGTCGCGCGGCGGGTCGAGCGTGCAGCGGGCGCGCAGCTCCTCGCGCAGCGTGCCGGCCGCGAGGTGGGGTCGGATCGCGGCGACGTGGCCCGGCCAGCGCAGCGTCATCTCGCTCATGTCCCGCACCCCGGGCAGGGTGTGGATCAGCGTCCGCAGGCCGTCGCTCGTGAACGCCTCCATGGTGCCGACCCCGGCGACCTCGACCGTCTCGAGGTCGCCGAACACCGGTATCGCGACCTCGCGGCCGTCGCGCACGATGCGGGCCGGGCGCGTGTACTCCTCCATCAGGTCGTCGAGCGACCAGGTGACGACGTAGCCGTAGGGGCGCGCGGGATCCGCGGCCACGCCGCCCACCATGATCGTCGCCCGGCGCGGCACGGCCTCCGCCCGCACCACGTCGCCCAGCAGCAGGTTCGAGAGCCCGGGGGCGAGCCCGCAGTCCGGCACGATCGTCACCCCCGCCCGGCGTGCATCGGCGTCGAGCGCGAGCGGGTCCTCGGCGGTGAACGAAACGTCCACCAGGCTCCGGCCGGCCGCGATCGCCGCCCGCATGGCGCCGAGGCCGAGGTGGGAGGGGAGGGCCCCGACCCCGAGGTCGTGCTCGCGCAGCCGGCGCGCCAGCGCCTCCGGGTCGGCGGCATCCCCCTCGACCCACGACAGGTTGGGGAGCGCCGGGAGCCGCGGCCGGGCCCGGTCGAGCACCGCGATCCCGGCCGCGGGCAGGGAGCGGGCGAGGTCGCCGGCGACCACCCGCCCCTGGGCGCCGCCGCCGAGGACCAGGATCCTCACCGGCGTGGCTCCTCCGCGGTCGTCCGCTGCCCGTGCGCGCGCATCGCGGCCACTATAGGCGGGCGGCGCCGGCCGGGCCAGCGGCGGCGCCGCGCGGGGCGCCGGGGGCGCCGGCGACCGGGGTCAAGCCGGGGTCCCGGGCGGCCGAAAACCACGGGGTCCGTCCCTCTCCGCCTTCGCCACGGGGGTCCGCGTGCTGGGTCCGCTGCGCCGGCTGCTCCGATCTCATCTGGCCGGCCCGGGACCCGTCCCGGCGGTCGCGCCCGGCGGTCCCGCCGCCGGGCTGCCGCCGGATCTCCTGCGCACGATCGACACGTTCCTCGCGACCGTCGCCCTGCCCCTCGCTCTGGTGGACCGCGACCTGCGGCTGGTCGCCTGGAACCCCCCCTTCGCCGACCTGGCGGGCCGGCCGTCGCCGGAGCTGGCGGGTCTGCCCTTCGACGCGCTGATCCTCGAGGACGGACGCAACTGGGCGCGGCGGCAGCTGAGCGAGGAGCTGGGGGCGCAGGCGGGCGCCCGGTTCGGCCGCGTGCGCATGGCCGCCGCCCCGGGCTCCGAGATGCTGATCACCGGCAGCCCGTGCCTCCACGAGGGACGCCCGGTCGGCTGGTACCTGCGGTTCAACCGGGATCCCGACCTGCTGTTCGCCGAGCCGTCCATCCAGGGGCTCGTCGCCCGCGTCCGGCGCGAGAAGGACCGGCTCGCCGCCCTGCTCACGGTGAGCCACGCGGTGCTGAACAGCCTCGAGCTCGACGTCATCCTGGCCACGATCGCCCAGCAGGTCCGCCAGGTGATCGAGGTGGACGAGTGCACGGTGTTCCTCATCGACGCGGCGGGAGAGGTGCTCACCCCGGCGGTGTGCGACGCGGCCCGGTTCCGCGACGAGATGATGGCGATGCGCCTGCGGGTCGGCGAGGGGATCACCGGCACGGTCGCGCGGACCGGGCGGGGCGAGATCGTGAACTCGGCCGAGGACGACCCGCGCGCCGCACACGTGCCGGGGACGCCGCCCGAGGAGTCGTCGCTCATGTGCGTGCCGATGCTCGCGCGGGACAAGGTCGTCGGGGTCATCACGCTGGCGCGGCTCGGCACGCGCTCGTTCGAGCAGGAGGACCTCGAGCTGGTGACGCTGTTCGCGGCCCAGTGCAGCACCGCGCTGGCGAACGCACGCATCTTCGACGAGCTGCGTCGCGCCTACGACGAGCTGCGGCAGACGCAGGTCCAGCTGGTCCAGTCGGAGAAGCTGAACGCGCTCGGGCAGATGGCCGCCGGTGTCGCGCACGACTTCAACAACATCCTGGCCGCGATCCTGGCCCGCACCCAGCTCCTGATGCGGGAGGTCCGCGATCCGGAGGCGGTCCGTCAGCTCGCGGTCATCGAGCAGGCGGCGCGCGACGGCGCCGAGGCCGTGCGACGGGTGCAGGAGTTCACCCGCATCCGCCATGACGAGGGATTCTCCACGGTGGACGTCAACACCGTCATCGCCGACGTCGTCGAGCTGACGCGGGCGGCCTGGGAGACCGACGCGAAGGCCCGGGGGATCGCCATCCGCGTGCACGGCCGCATGGAGGCGCGACGCTCCCTCCGCGGCAGCGCCTCGGAGCTGCGCGAGGTGCTCACGAACCTCATCCTCAACGCGGTGGACGCCATGCCCCGCGGCGGGGAGCTGTTCCTCAGCAGCGGGGACGTCGGGGACGACGTCGTGGTGCGCGTCCGCGACACCGGGGTGGGGATGGAGCCCGAACTCTCGGGGCGCATCTTCGACCCGTTCTTCACCACCAAGGCGGGCAAGGGGACCGGCCTCGGACTCTCGGTCGCCTACGGGATCGTCACCCGCCACCACGGCTCGATCACCGTGGACAGCCGGCCGCAGGGGGGGACCGAGTTCGTCCTGCGCTTCCCCGGGCACGAGCCGTCGTCGCCGGCGGCGCCGGGCGTGCGCGAGACGGAGGGCGTGCCGCGGGTGCCGGTGCTGGTGGTGGACGACGAGGAGCCGGTGGTGGCGGTGCTGGTCGAGACGCTCACGGGACTCGGCCTCGAGGCCACGCCCGCCCTGGGCGGCCGGCAGGGACTCGAGGCGTTCGAGCGCCTGCGGCCCGCGATCGTGTTCTCCGACCTCGGCATGCCGGATCTCAACGGCTGGGACCTCGCCGCCGCGGTCAAGGCGCGCAGCCCGGACACCCAGATGATCCTCGTCACCGGCTGGGGCACCCAGATCGAACCGGCCGCGGCGCGCGCGCGGGGCGCCGACTTCATCCTGCCCAAGCCGTTCACCCTCGACGAGGTGGAGCGCGTCGTCCGCCGGGCCATCGAAGCGCTCGCCGCTCGCCGCAGCGCCGCGTGAGGAAGGGGCTCAACCTCCCGGCCCCGACGGCCGATACCCGCGGGACCCTTCCGGCCGCCGTTCCCCCACCCCGACCGATCAGGAGACTTCGATGAGGATCACGCTGCTCATCGCGGCCGCCACGATCCTGGCCGCCGTCCAGAACCTGGGCGACCCGGGCTCCCTGCTTCCGCCGTCCGCCGCGCCGGGCCTGCAGGCCCGTGCCGTCGAGGCTCCGGCCACCGAGGTGCGGGTGGGCGACCTGGCCCCGAACTTCTCCTACCAGGGCGTGGACGCCCGCTGGCGCCGTCTCCACGACCTGGTCGCGGACGTGCCGGTCCTGCTGGTGTTCGGCGCCAACGAGGGCACGCTGCGCATCCTCGAGGGCGAGCGCGACGAGCTGGTGGACCTGGGCGTGATGCCGGTCGCCGTCGTCGACTCGCGCATCGGCTCCGCGCGGGCGATGGTCCATCGCCATCAGCTCCGCTACACGGTGCTGGCCGATCCGCGCGGGGTGATCGCCGCCCAGTTCAACGCCGTGGACCCGGCGACCGGTCGGCAGCTGCCGACCTGGTTCGTGCTCGACCCCGCGCGGCGGGTGCGCGCGCTGGGCCGCCGGGGGCTGCCGCTGCGCGGGTACCCCGAGCTGGCCGCGAACGCGCTCGGGCTGCCGGCGAAGTCGGCCACGGTGCCGGCCTCCCGCCCGGGGCGCTAGAGTCCGATCAGCGCGTAGCGGGTGATCCGCAGCAGGTCGTCGGGCGGCAGACGCTGCCCCAGCAGCGCCATGCGGACGATGCCGGTGCGGCCCACCAGCACGTAGCCCGGGCGCACGTTCGAGGTGGCGAAGTCGAACGACCCGTAGGTCGACGAGATCTCCCCGGTCGGGTCGGAGAGCAGCTCGAACCCCACGCTGTCGCGCTCGGCCAGCGACCGCAGGCTGCGCGGCGAGTCGCGGGCGATCGCCACCAGCCGGATGCCGTTCGCCAGCAGGCTGTCGGCGATGGACCGGTACTGCGGGATCTGGTCGCGCCGGTCGGCGAAGCACAGCAGCACGCGCTCGCCGGTGAAGCTCGAGAGCTTGACCCGCCGCCCGCTGGCGCTGGTGAGCTCGAAGCCGGGCGCCGACTCGCCGACGTACACCCAGCCGCCGATCCCGCGCGTCCCGGTCGGCGGGCGCGAGAGGCCCTCCGAGCGCACGGTCGGCGCCGGCGGCGGCGGCGTGGAGGGCGGCGCGGCCGGGGCCGGCGCGGCGGTCAGCAGGAGCATGCAGGCCAGCGCGAGTCGCATCGGGTCACCTCCTGGTCGTGGGCAGGTCCGCCGCGCGCGCCGGCGACGGACGCGCGACGCGCGCCTCCTCGCCGAGCGCCCGGAGCGTCGCGGCCGGGACGTCCGGCGGGATCGAGCAGCCCGGGCCCGCCAGCCACCGGCGCCCGCCGGTGAGCGCGAGCCCGCGGCGGAACTCCGCCAGCGCGCGTGCGGGATCGGGGTCGCGGAGCGCGTCCTCCTGCGAGAGGCCGCCCATCACCGCGCCCGGCAGCCGGGCGAGCCCGTCGGCGAGCGACGGGTTCGTGGGGTCGGTGGCGTCCCAGGAGAACGCGCTCACCGGATAGTCCGCCAGCTCGAGCAGCAGGTTGCGCCGCTTGCAGACATGGAGCACGTTGAACGGGGCCCCGGCGACCGCGGCCAGGATGCGCAGGTCGCCCGGCCGCGCCCAGCGGGCGTAGTCCTCGGGGCTCATGAGGTCGCGGCTCGCCCAGTCGGTGGTCGCCAGGTAGATGCCGTCGGCCCCCGCGGCGAGGAGCGCGGGCGCGAACCGCTCGAAGGTGGCGGTCACCGCCTCGAGCGCTCCCCGGACCACCTCGGGGTGCGTGCGCATGTGCTCGCGCAGGTCGCCGGGCTCCGGGGTCATCTCGGCGAGGACGGCGAGCGGCGTGAAGACGGTGGCGATCAGCGGCAGGTCGGGCAGCGCGCGGCGCAGCGAGGCGACCGCCTCGATCTGCTCTCCGAGCGCGCCGGCGGTGGGCGGACGCTCCGCGATCGCGCCCCAGTCGGTGGCGGAGCGCACCGGCCAGCGCTCGAGCGTGGGTTTCCCGTTCGGGCGGCCGGGGTAGTGATAGGTCACGCCCCAGGGCTCGACGTGGTAGTGCTTGCGCGGGTTCAGCTTGATCCAGTCCCAGCCGTACGCGCGCTGGCCTTCGAGCGTGGCGTCCACCAGCTCGGCGGCGCTGGACTCGCGGTGGTAGACGTGGCCCCAGAACGAGATCGGGGGGCGGTCGGGCTCGGCGCCGCCCAGCGCCGCCATCACGCGTTCGCGGGACGTCACGCGAGCCCCGGGCGCGGCGCGGGTCCCGTCTTCCGGATGCCGTGATCGCTCATGGCGCCTCCCGCACCCACTGTAGCGGCCGGCGGTGCGGGGGACAAGCCGGGACGCCGCTTGCGCGGGCGCGCGGACCTGCCTAGCGTCCCGGCATGACCACGGATCCCGGGATCGGCGCGGCGCGACGCGGCGCGCTCGCGGGCGCGGCCCTGGCGGCGCTGCTCGCCGCCGCGTGCGGTCGGGCGCCGGCGCCGGAACCGGCCGCGCGCGGGATCCCGGTGGATGTCTACGCCGACACCGGGCGCTCGGTCACGCTGCGGGTCTCGCCCCCGCCGGAGCCGCCGCCGCGCGCGGCGGTGTGGTTGGCGCGCGTCTCGCCCGGGCGGCCCGAGCCGCCCGCGGCCGAGGTGGGCGACGACTCCCTCGCCCTGCCGCCGCCGACGCCGCCCGCGCTCGCGGTGGACGACGACCTGCGTCCGCCGCTCCCGCGCGCGCGCGCGCCGCTCGCGGTGCCGCCGGGCGCCCGCGGCACGGTCGAGCTCGACGTGCGGGTGGACGAACGCGGCGAGGTCGCGGAAGTGCGGTGGGCCGCGGGCAGCCGCGAGCCCGCGCTCCTCACCGCCGCGACCGAGTGCGCACGCGCGATGCGCTTCTTCCCGGCCCGGCGCGCCGGCCGTCCGGTGGCGGTGTGGTGCCGGCAGAGGTTCGACTTCGGGGCACCGCCCTGAGCGCGGCGGCCCCGGCCCCGGCTCCCGCCTAGTCCCCGATCGCCCGCGACCAGTGGACGCGCGTGAGCGCGACCCGGAACCCCTCGGAGCGATAGAGGCGCAGCGCGCTCTCGTTCTCCCCGTCCACCATGAGATACACGGGGTCCGAGAGGTCGTCCTGCAGCCACGCGATCCCCCAGCGGAGCAGCGCACGGCCGAGCCCGATGCCGCGCGCCGAGGGCACGGTCCCGATCACCGCCACCTCGCCGGGGTCGCCGTAGCGCGCGTTGCGGCAGAACCCCACGCACTCCCCGTCCCGGTAGGCGAGCAGCATCCCGTCCGGCCGGAAGTGCCGCTGGGTCGCGACCGCCCGCGTGTCGACCAGGGTCGAGCGGACGTAGTGGTAGTGGTCCGAGAAGGCGCGGTTGTAGGCGTCGGTGAACTCGGTCAGGGCTCGCTCGCTGCCGTCGAAGGTGCGCACGGTGACCCCGTCCGGCCACTGCGGCTTCGCCACCGGTCCGTGCGGGCGCTCCATCCGCCAGAAGTTGCGCGCGTGCCGGAACCCGTGGCGCGCGGCGAAGGCCTCGGCGGCGGGGTTCGGCTGCCAGGCGCTGACGCTCACCTCGTACAGGCGGTGCTCGTCCCGGATGCGATGGAGCCGGGCGTCGGCGGCGGCGAGCAGCGCGGTGCCGAGTCCGCGGCGCCGGAGCCGCTCGACCACCCCGAGGCGGAACATCGCGAAGGCGCCCCCGTGCGTGGGGGCCAGGAACGAGAACGCGAACCCGGCCGGCTCGCCGTCGAAGGTCGCGATCCACCGCAGGTCCTCGGGCAGGAACGGGTCCGCCATCATGTCGTCGAAGCCGGGGTCGGTCTGGAGCTGCGCGAACTCGTGCGCCAGCGAGGGGTCGCGCGCGAGCGCGCGCAGCGTGCCGGCGTGCCCGGGGCCGCACGGCTCGACGACGATGCCCATGGTCGGCCACGCTACGAGCGGCGGGGAACGGGCGTCAAGTGGGCCGGGAGCCGGTCCGCGCGCGTTGACCCTCGCGCGCGGCGGGTGCTAGCGTGCCGCGGCCATGGCGGCACCCACCTTCGACCTCGCGGCCCTGCGCGCCGTCCTCGCGCGCTTCGCCGGGCGCCGCATCCTGGTGCTCGGGGACCTGATGCTCGACCGCTACCTGTGGGGACGCGTCGAGCGCATCTCGCCCGAGGCGCCGGTGCCGGTGGTCGAGGTCGAGCGCGAGAGCTTCACCCTCGGGGGCGCCGGCAACGTCGCCGCCAACCTGCGGGCGCTCGGCGCCGAGCCGCTGCTGGTCGGGGTGGTGGGCGACGATCCCGACGGCGCGCGCCTGATGGAGACGCTGCGCGGCGGCGGGGTGGCGACGCCCGGCGTGGTGCGCGACCCCGGCCGTCCGACCACGGTGAAGACCCGCATCATCGCCCACGCCCAGCAGGTCGTGCGCGCCGACCGCGAGTCGCGCGCCGACGTCGAAGGCGCCGCGCTGGAGGCCCTCCACGGCGCGCTCGCCGAGGCGATCGCCCGCTGTGACGGGATGATCGTCAGCGACTACGGCAAGGGCGTCATCACCCGGCGCTCGGTGGAACGCGCGCTCGGTCTCGCGCGCGAGCGCTCACTCACCGTGAGCGTGGACCCCAAGGAGAGCCACATCGACGCCTACCGTGGGGTCTCCATCCTGACGCCCAACCAGCACGAGGCGGGCTACATGCAGGGCCGGCGCATCACGGACGAGGCCAGCCTGCTCGAGGTGGGCTGGGGGCTGCAGAAGCGGCTCGACGCCGAGGCGGTGCTGGTGACCCGCGGCCCGGAGGGGATGAGCCTGTTCGAGCGGACCGGGCGCTGCACCCACCTGCCGACCGTGGCGCGCGAGGTCTACGACGTGACCGGCGCCGGCGACACGGTCGTGAGCGTGGTCGCGCTGGCCCTCGCCGCCGGCGCCGACTATCCCGTGGCCTGCCATCTGGCGAACCACGCCGCGGGGGTGGTCATCCGCGAGGTGGGGACCGCCTCCTGCACCCCGGCCCAGCTGGACGCCTCGCTGGCGGAGCGGCGGCCGTGAGCGGCGACCTGCTCGCCCCGGCCCAGCGCGACGCGCTCGCGGGCTGGCGCGCCGCCGGCGAGCGCATCGTGTTCACGAACGGCGTCTTCGACCTGCTGCACCGCGGTCACGTCGAGTACCTCGCCGAGGCGCGCGCGCTGGGCGACCGGCTCGTCGTCGGCGTCAACTCCGACGCCTCCGCGCGCCGGCTCGGCAAGGGGAGCGACCGTCCGCTGGTCGCCGCCGCGGACCGCGTCGCGGTGCTGACGGGGCTGCGCAGCGTGGACCTGGTCGTGGTCTTCGACGACGACACGCCGGAGCGGCTGATCCGCGAGCTGCGCCCCGACGTGCTGGCGAAGGGGGGCGACTGGGCCCGCGAGGCGATCGTCGGACGCGAGTTCGTCGAGTCCTCGGGCGGCCGCGTCGTCCGTATCCCGCTGCGCGAGGGGTTCAGCACCAGCGCGCTGATCGAACGGATCCGCGCCGCCGGGCGATAGGCCACACGATGTCGCGGCCCCCCGACGACGTCCTGGTGCCGATCGGGAGCCTGATGCCGGCGGTCTACGCCGAGGTGCGCCGGGTGGCGGCCGCCTACCTGCGCCGCGAGCGGGCCGATCACACGCTCCAGCCCACCGCGCTGGTCCACGAGGCCTACCTCAAGCTCCATCGCGGCGGCGCCGCCCCGGCCGGCCGCGTCCACCTGATGGCGCTGGCCGCCTCGGCGATGCGGCAGATCCTGGTCGACCACGCCCGCGCGCGGGCGACGCGGAAGCGGGGGAGCGGCTGGAGGCGGGTGGCGGTGAATCCGGAGATCGCCCTCTCCGAGGGCGGGGTCGAGGACGTGCTGGCGGTCCACGGGGCGCTCGACCGGCTCGCCGCGGCCGACCCCCGGGCCGAGCGCGTCGTCGAGATGCGCTTCTTCGGCGGCCTGACCGAGGCCGAGATCGCCACCGAGATGGGGATCTCCGAGCGCTGGGTGCGCGAGCAGTGGAGCCATGCGCGGGCGTGGCTGCGGCGCGAGCTGCGGAGCGACGGGACGCGGGCCTGAGGATCGCCCCCGGCCCGGGCGGGTCACGGCCAGACGACCGGGTCGTCCAGCCGGACCGGTTGTCCCCGCGGCCGCGTCAGCCCCTGCAGCGCCGCCTCGTTGTCGATCCGGAACGGTCGGTGCTGCGCCAGCGTGAGGGCGTCGCCCGAGGAGCCGAAGGCCGCGAGCGCGGCGGCGCGCGCGCCCCGGGACCCGGTGAGGAGCCAGCGGGCGGCCGCGGCCCGCCCGCGCTCGCGCTCGAGCCGGGCGAAGGACATCGGCAGCCGCCCGCGCGGGAACCGGTTCCGCACGTCCTCGAGGGCGGTCTCGGCGCGGGCCAGCGCCAGCGTGTCGCCGTCGAGCAGCGCGAGGTCCACCCGCACCGCCGCCCGGGCGACCGTGAGCCGGGCCGCGAGGAGTCCCTCCGCGTCGCGGATGCCCCCGGGGCCGGCGGCGGGCTCGAGCACCCGAAGGGCCCGCTCGAGCCACGGCCGCGGGTCGTGGGGGGCGGTCCCGAGCCGGGCGCGGAAGCGCAGCGCGGTCGCGAGCGCGAGGCGCGACTTCACCTCGCTCGGGTTCCCGGGCAGGCTGCTCCGCTCGGCCAGCGCGGGGCCGAGGTGCGCGGTCGCGGAGTCGAGCGACGCCGCGTCGCGGAGCAGATGCCCGCGCCGGAGCCACGCTTCGCCCAGGTGGTGCCGCAGCGAGCCCCAGGCGGCGGGGTCGTCGTCGAGACCGCCGACGCGGTCGGCCGCGCGCCGGACACCCAGCGCCGCATCGAGCCGCAGCGGGTCGGCGGCGGAGTACGCGACCGATCCGGCCCCGGCTCCCACCTCGTTGAGCAGCCGCGCCTGGACGCCGGGGTCCGCCACCCGGGGCCGGGGTGCGAACGGGTCGGTGGGGAGCCCCTGGCCGCGCGCGAAGCGCTCCCACGCCGCCCGGGCGTGGGCCAGGGCGAGCGCGCTGTGGCGGGCCGGGAGCATCTCGCGCGCGGCCTCGGCGTAGGCGTGCGAGATCCCCGCGTCGGCCTGGTGGGGCCACAGGGCCAGCATGCGCGGGTAGATCGGCACCGCCGTGTCGGGGAGCGCCGGCGCCCGGCGGCGTTCCCCGACCGGGTCGCGGGCCCGGGCCCAGGCCGCGGCGGCCTGCACGTAGGCCGAGGGATCGTCCTCGATGCGCGCGCGGAAGAACAGGGCCTCGCCCTCGCGCCACGCCGCGTAGCGTCGCAGGCCGGGGACGTACGGCCGGTCGCCGATCCGGTCGCAGGTGCGCGCGACCTCGCGCAGCAGCGCCAGCGACCGTTCGAGCGACGCGACCGTCCGCGGCTCGTGATGGAGACGGACGTCCACCGAGTCCAGCAGCTCGCACGCCCGGGCGGTGGCGCGGTCGGCCCGCGCCTCCCGGGCGGTGTCCGACACGGTCCCGACCAGGCGCCCGGCCAGCGCCAGCAGCGCGAGGCCCCCGGCGAGGGCGGCCACGGCGGCGCCCGGTCGGGAGCGCGCCGTCCGCCACGCGCGTCGCGGCAGCGACGGCCCGGGTGCGCGGACGCGTTCCCCGGCCAGGTGCCGGCGCAGGTCGGCCGCCAGCTCCGCCGCGTCCGGATAGCGGTCGGCCGGCCGCTTGGCGAGCGCGTGCGCGACCACCCGCTCGACCGGTCCCCGCAACGAGGGGCGCGCCTCGCCCAGCGGACGCGGTGGCAGGGTCGCCACCTGGACCAGGGCGCGCGTCACCGAGCGCGTGTGGACCTCGTAGGGGAGCACGCCGGAGAGCAGCTCGTAGGCGAGCACGCCCAGGGCGTACACGTCCGAGCGCCGGTCGATCTCGTCGCTGAGGCCCTGCGCCTGCTCGGGGCTCATGTAGCGGACGGTCCCGAGCAGGACCCCGGTCGCGGTCGCCAGCGTGCCGGCGCGCAGCTCATCGGCGGTGACGAGTGCCACGCCGAAGTCGAGCACCTTGGGCTTCCCGCCGGCGGTGACGACCACGTTCTCCGGCTTCAGGTCGCGGTGGACGATGCCGTGCTCGTGCGCGTGATGGAGGGCGTCCGCCAGGTCGGCGACGAACGCGAGCCGCTCGCGCACGGTCCACGTCTCGTCGCGGGCGCGTGACCGGAGCGAGGGGCCCTCGACCAGCTCCATGGCGTAGAACGGCCGCGGGCCGACCGGCGACTCGTAGCTGCCCGCCTCGAGGAAGCGGGCGATCCCCGGGTGCGCGAGCCGCCGCAGCATCTCGGCCTCGCGCCGGAAGCGGCCGATGGAGCGCGCGGACAGCACCCCGGCATCGAGCACCTTGAGCGCGGCCTCCGTGCCGTCGTCGCGGACGGCGCGGTAGACGATCCCCATCCCGCCGCGCCCGAGCCATCCGACGATCCGCCACGGACCGACCTGCTCCGGGGGCGGTGCGCCGGTCGCGTCGGCGTCGGCCCCCGCGGTCTCGTGATGGAGCCGCAGCAGCTCGAGCACCTCGGCGCACAACGAGGTGTCCTCCGCCGCGTGGGTGACGAACTCCACCCGTGCCGCGGCGGGCCGCTCGAGCGCCTCGATGAAGAGTCGCTTGGCCCGTTCGTATCGTTCCGAGTCGATGAGCGGCCTCCCGGCGGCCCGAGGGGGAGCGAGCCGGTCAGCCTCGCATCCTACATCGGTTGGCCCCGTTCGCGCGGGGGCCCTCGGGGCCGGCCCGGGCCCCCCCCCACCGCACCGCTCACCGCACACCGTACCGCGCG
>CAZKQE010000022.1:0-1712 GCA_964554725.1 uncultured bacterium | reverse complement strand
CGGGCCCCCCCGGAGCGGACTTCCGGTTCCGGCCCGGTCTCACGCTTCTCATGGCATCGGGGCCGCATGCCCGGCACGGGGCGCTCTCCGGCGCCGTGTCGATCCCCCGTCGGCCGAGGCGACCCGCATGTGATCGGGGGACACCTCTACGGGAAGCCCGGCCGGGTGGGGTCGTACGCATCTCCCGCCGCTTGACCCTCTCCGGCGACGCCGCCTACATTGCCGGGTCCCATCCCGGTCGGCGCGCCCGCGCGGCCTGCCGGGTCCGACCCCCAACGCATCGCTTCGGCCGCCCGCCGCCCGCGCGGAGGCGCCGCCTGGACGACATGCCCACGCCCTTCCTCAACCACATCGCCGGCCGCTGGGTCCCCGCGCGCTCCGGGAAGACCTTCGCCAACCACAACCCGGCGACGGGGGAGCACCTCGGCGACTATCCCGACTCCTCCCGCGAGGACGTGGACGCCGCGGTCGCCGCCGCCACGGCCGCGTACCCGGCGTGGCGCCTCACGCCAGCGCCCAAGCGCGCTGAGATCGTGGTCCGTGCCGGCGAGATCATCCGCGAGCGCAAGGAGGACCTGGCGCGCGCGATGACGCGCGAGATGGGCAAGATCCTCATCGAGACCCGCGGCGACGTGCAGGAGGGGATCGACATGGCCTACCTCGCCGCCGGCGAGGGGCGGCGCATGTACGGCGTCACCACGCCGAGCGAGATGCCGAACAAGTGGGCGATGTCGGTGCGCGCCCCGATCGGCGTGGTCGGCGTGATCACGCCCTGGAACTTCCCGTTCGCCATCCCCGCGTGGAAGCTGATGCCGGCGCTGGTCGCGGGAAACACGGCGGTGTTCAAGCCGGCCGGCGACACGCCCGAGATGGCCTGGCATTTCACGAGGATCTTCGAGGAGGCGGGGCTGCCGCCGGGCGTGCTCAATCTGGTGTTTGGCGGCGGCACCGCGGTCGGACAGCCGATGGTCGAGCACCCGGGCATCCACGTCATCTCCTTCACCGGCTCGACCGACGTCGGCCTCGGCATCGCCGGGCGCGGGGGCGCTCTGGGCAAGCGCATCTCGCTCGAGATGGGCGGCAAGAACGCGATCATCGTCATGGAGGACGCCGACCTGGCACTCGCCACCGACGCCATCGTCTGGAGCGCCTTCGGCACCACCGGGCAGCGATGCACGGCGTGCAGCCGGGTGCTGGTGCACGAGCGGGTCCACGACACGCTCGCCGAGCGCGTCGCCGCGCGGGCGAAGACCCTGCGCCTCGGGGACGGGCTCGACGCCGCGACCGAGATGGGTCCGCTGGTCAACGCGAAGCAGGTCGAGACCGTGGCGGGCTACGTGGCGGTCGGCCGCGGCGAGGGCACGCTGCTCGCGGGCGGGGAGCGGGCCACCGCGGGCGCGCTGGCGAAGGGGAACTTCCACCAGCCCACGGTGTTCTCGCGCGTGCGCGCCGACGCCCGCATCGCGGTGGAGGAGATCTTCGGGCCGGTACTGGCGATGGTGAAGGTGAAGGACCTCGACGAGGCGGTCGCGGTGAACAACGCGTCGCGCTACGGGCTCTCGTCCTCGATCTTCACCGCCGACGTGAACCGCGCGTTCGCCGCGATGCGCGATCTCGAGACGGGGATCGTCTACGTGAACCACGGCACCACTGGCGCCGAGACCCACCTGCCGTTCGGCGGCACCCGCGGCACCGGCAACGGCCATCGCGAG